>NZ_JBICJR010000050.1:0-296 GCF_043103245.1 Pseudomonas sp. YQ_6 | reverse complement strand
AGGAGTCTGGACCGTGTCTCAGTTCCAGTGTGGCTGGTCGTCCTCTCAGACCAGCTACTGATCGATGCCTTGGTAGGCTTTTACCCTACCAACTAGCTAATCAGATATCGGCCGCTCCACGAGCATGAGGTCTTGCGATCCCCCACTTTCATCCTTAGATCGTATGCGGTATTAGCGTAACTTTCGCTACGTTATCCCCCACTCTAGGGTACGTTCCGATATATTACTCACCCGTTCGCCACTCGCCACCAGAGCAAGCTCCGTGCTGCCGTTCGACTTGCATGTGTAAGGCATGC
>NZ_JBICJR010000049.1:0-48109 GCF_043103245.1 Pseudomonas sp. YQ_6 | reverse complement strand
CAGCAGGGCCGGCCTCTTCGCGGGTAAACCCGCTCCTACGGGGGCCCGTGCCCAACCACCGATGTGTGTCCACCACCAATCTGTGTAGGAGCGGGTTTACCCGCGAAAGGGCCGGGCCTGCTGTCAGTGCAGCTCGAAGGTATCGGCATCCAGGTTGGCCGGGAACTTGGCCCGGTACGCCGCCAGTTCCGCCGCGCTCAGTACTGCAGTGAACACCCCGTCCGCCTCCCCGGCACTGAGCAGGCTCTCACCCTGGAAGTCCAGCACCTGGCTGTCACCAGAATAAGCAAAGCCTTTACCGTCCGTGCCCACCCGGTTCACCGCCGCCACATAGCACAGGTTCTCGATCCCCCGCGCCGGCAGCAGGCGGTTCCAGTGCTGGCGACGCGCCGCCGGCCAGTTGGCGGTGTACAGCAGCAGGTCAGTGTCCTGGGCGTCACGGCTCCACACCGGGAAGCGCAGGTCGTAGCAGATCAGCGGGCGAATCCGCCAGCCCTTGAGCTCGAACTGCACCTGCCGCTCGCCTGGGGTGTAATGTTTGTGCTCACCGGCCATGCGGAACAGGTGGCGCTTGTCGTAGTGCAGAATCTCGCCGTCCGGCCGCGCCCACAACAGGCGGTTGCGGTGGCTGCCATCGGCGGCCTGGATGATCACACTGCCGGTAATCACCGCGTTATGCTTCTTCGCCTGCGCCTTCAGCCATTTGTAGGTCGGACCGTTCTCCAGTTCGCACAGGCTTTCCGATTGCATCGAAAAACCGGTGGTAAACATTTCCGGCAGGATCACCAGGTCGACCTCGCCCACCTGCTCCAGCAGCACCTCGAAGTGCGCGTAGTTGGCCTCGCGGTCGTGCCAGGCCAAGGTGGTTTGCACCAGTGCGACTTTCAGGTTCGGCAGTTTACTCAGATCGCGCATAGTCTTTCCGCTGCCTGACGCAGCGTCTCCTCTCGTTTGGCAAAGCACAGGCGTACCAGGCGTTGCTCGGGGATGGGTTGCTGGTAGAACACCGATACCGGGATGGTCGCCACGCCGTGCTCACGCGTCAGCCACAGCGACATGTCGACATCGTTCAGGTCAGGACGGATTTGCGAATAGTCCACCAGCTGGAAATAAGTGCCCGTCGTGCGGGTAAAGTTGAAACGCGAGCCGTCCAGCAAACCGCAGAACAGGTCGCGCTTAGCCTGGTAAAAGGCCGGCAACTCATCAATATGCTCGGGATGCCCGGCCATGAAATCGGCCAAGGCACACTGCAGCGGCGTCACGCCACAGAAGTTGACGTACTGGTGCACTTTGCGCAGCTCGGCGCTCAGGGCAGGCGGCGCGATCACGTAACCGGTCTTCCAACCGGTAACGTGGTACGTCTTGCCGAAGGAACTGACCACGAAGGCACGGGAGTACAACTGCTCATGGGCCAGCACACTGGCGTGGCGTACGCCGTCATAGACCAAGTGCTCGTACACTTCATCGCTGACCAGGTAGATATCGCGGTCGGCAATAAGTGCGGACAACTGGTCGAGGTCTTCGCGGGTGATCAACGCGCCGCTGGGGTTGTGTGGCGAGTTGAGGATGACCATGCGCGTGCGCGGGCTCAAAGCATCGCTGAATTTCTGCCAGTCGATACGGAAATCGCCGTCGCTCAACTGCACATGTACACAGCGGCCCCCGGCCAGCTCCACGGACGGCTCGTAACTGTCGTAGCAGGGGTCGAAGACGATCACTTCGTCACCGGCATGCACCACCGCCTGGATGGCACAGAAAATAGCCTCGGTGGCGCCGGGGGTGATAGTCACTTCCTGATCGGCATCCACCCTGGCCCCATACAGCCGCTCGACCTTGGCCGCTACCTGCTGGCGCAAGGCCGGAAGGCCGGTCATCGGCGAATACTGGTTATGCCCGGCAGCCACGTGCCGGCCCACTGCATCGAGCAGGGCCTGCGGGCCATTGAAGTCAGGAAAGCCCTGGGACAGGTTGAGCGCGCCGGTCTGCACGGCGAGCTGGGACATGGTGGTGAAGATGGTCGTGCCGACATTCGGCAGTTTGCTGCGGATCATGGAGCCCTCTTTCCTGGGGTATATCCGGCACGGGGTGGAGTCCGAGCATAGCGGATCGAGCGGTCAGGAAAAAGGTTGAAACAATAGGGGGATTGCTCTGGATCAAAGGGCGTCTGTGGGGGCGGCCTTGCCCGCCCCCACATGGCGCTACTTAGCGTTTGTCGCGACGCTTCTTCTCGGCCTTCTTGTGGTGCGACATCAGGCGGCGTTTCTTGTTGACCTGGCGATCGGTAAGGGTGTTTTTCTTGCCCTCATACGGGTTCTCGCCGCCCTTGTACTCAATACGAATCGGCGTACCGACCAGCTTGAGCACGCGGCGATAGGTGTTTTCCAGGTAACGCGAGTACGACTTGGGAATGCTGTCAGTCTGGTTGCCGTGGATCACGATCAGTGGCGGGTTGGCACCGCCGAGGTGGGCATAGCGCAGCTTGATGCGGCGACCATTGACCATCGGCGGCTGGTGCTCGCTCACGGCATCTTCGAGGATCTGCGTCAGGCGGCTGGTCGGCCAGCGAGTGACCGCGGACTGGAATGCAGCCTGTACCGACTTGTACAAGTTGCCCACGCCCGTGCCATGCAGCGCGGAAATAAAGTGGATGTCGGCAAAGTCGACGAAGAACAGCCGGCGCTCCAGCTCGGTCTTCACGTAGGCGCGCTCACCCGGCTCCATGCCATCCCACTTGTTCAGGGCAATGACGATGGCGCGACCGGCTTCAAGGGCGAAGCCCAGCAGGTTAAGGTCATGGTCGACCACACCTTCGCGGGCATCCATGACGAAGATCACGACGTTGGCGTCCTTGATCGCCTGCAGCGTCTTCACCACCGAGAACTTTTCGACTTCCTCGTGGATCTTGCCTCGCTTGCGCACACCGGCGGTGTCGATGAAGGTGTACTTCTCGCCATCGCGCTCGAACGGGATGTAGATACTGTCACGGGTGGTGCCCGGCTCGTCGTAGACCACCACTCGCTCTTCACCGAGCATGCGGTTGACCAGCGTCGACTTGCCAACGTTCGGGCGGCCGATGATGGCGATCTTGATGCCATCCTTCTCGCTTGGGCCAGGAATGCGCACGGCTTCCTCACCTTCAGCGACGTCCTGTTCGAGGGCCTCGTCTTCGGCATCACGCGGCAGGTGACCGAGCACGGCCTCCATCAAGGCGTTGATACCACGGCCCTGGGAGCCCGCCACCGGAATGGCGTTACCCATGCCCATTGGCGAGAATTCGGCGCGGGCAACGTCGGGGTCGATGTTGTCGATCTTGTTGGCAACCAGGATCGCCGCCTTGTTCCGCTTGCGCAGGTGCTCGGCGATCATCTGGTCTGCTGCAGTCATGCCCGCACGGGCATCAACCAGGAACAGCACATAGTCGGCTTCTTCAATGGCCATGAGCGACTGCTCGGCCATTTTCTCGTCCATGCCCACTTCGTCACCGGTGATACCACCGGTGTCGATCAGGATGAAGGAACGACCCTGCCAGCTGGCATCACCATACTGGCGGTCACGGGTCAGGCCAGACAGGTCACCGACGATGGCATCGCGGGTCTTGGTCAGGCGGTTGAACATGGTGGATTTGCCGACGTTCGGGCGGCCCACCAGGGCAATTACGGGAACCATCGGCTCTCCACTCTCGAATTCTTGAAAATGCAAAGGCCGCTGCAAGGCAGCGGCCGGAGTACGGGCGGCGTGTACGCCGCGACTTGAAGCCCGCCAAGGCTTCAAGCATAGCTTCAGCGGATGGTCAGTGCCTCGAGCTTGCCGCTGTTGCCGAAGACATAGATGGTGTCGCCGACCACAAGTGGGCGGGCGCGCAGGCCATCGCTGTCGATGCGCTCACGGCCGACGAAGCGGCCATCCACCTGGCTCAGCAGGTGCAGGTAACCTTCAAAGTCACCCACAGCCACGTAGCTGCTGAACACTTCAGGGGCGGTCAACTGGCGGCGAGCCATGCTGTCGTTGCTCCACAGGGCACTGGAAGAGCGCTCATCCACACCTTCCACGGTACCCGAGGCTTCGCTGACGTAGACGTTACCGAAGCCCTGAGCAACACCCACATAGCTGGAAGCATCGCGCTGCCACAGCTCGCGGCCGCTTTCCAGGTCCAGGCCCGCTACACGGCCCTGGTAGGTGCTGACGTACAGGGTACCACCAGATAGCAGCAAGCCGCCGTCGATATCAACCACACGGTCCAGCTCGGAACGGCCCTTCGGGATGGCCACGCGGCTTTCCCACACCGGCACACCGTTGTTGATGTCCACCGCCACTACCTTGCCGGTAGACAGGCCGGCAACCGCCAGGCGGTTGGTGGCGATCGGCGCACCGGTACCACGCAGCGTCAGCACGGCCGGGGAGTTCTCGTAGATCCAACGGCGGTCGCCAGTGGCGGCATCCAGGCCGATCAGGCGGTCGTCCTGGGTCTGCACCACCACCACGTCACCGTTGTTGGCAGGTGGGGCGAGCACTTCGCTGGTCACGCGCGAGCGCCAACGCTCCTCACCGGTGCTGGAGTCCAGGGCAATGACTTCACCCTTGAGGGTACCGAGCATGACCAGGCCATAGCCTACGCCAACTGCACCGGAAACCTGCAGCTCCAGGTCCTTCTTCCACACCACGTCACCGGTAATGCGGTCGAGGGCGAAGACTTCGCCGTTGACGTCGGAAGCGTAGATACGGTCGTTCTCGATGGCCGGTACCAGGGTGTTGTAGGTTTCACCCTGGCCATCACCGATCGAACGGCTCCACTGCTTCTTCAGCACCACTTCCTCGGTGAACTTGGTCAGCTCGGCCGGGGGCAGTTCCTTCTTGCTGTTGCTGCTGCAACCTGCGGCCAGTACGGCCAGGGTCAGCACTGCTGCATGTTTCCAACCGATCACTTACGCGTCCCCTTTAGCCAGGTCATCCAGCTTCAATTGCAGGCCACCGACCGCCGCGTCATCGGACAGCGCGGCCTTGGCTTTTTCGTAAGCGCTGTGGGCGTCGTTGGTGCGACCCAGCTGCACCAGCAGGTCACCCTTCAACTCTTCACGGCTTGCCAGGAAGGCTTTATCGGCGTCACCGTCGAGCAGCTTGAGGGCATCCTCGGCCTTATCCTGGGCTGCCAGTACGCGCGCCAGACGCTGACGCGAAATCTCGCCCAGGGTGACGTCGGCCGGATTGTCCAACACGCTTTTCAGCTCGGCTGCGGCGTCATCGAGCTTGCCGCTGTCAACCGCGACCTTGGCCACGAACAGGCTGCCGTACTGGGCGTAAGCGGTGCCGCCAAACTCGCTCTTGAGCTTGCCGGCCAGTTCCGCGACCTTGGTGGCGTCCGGCTGGCCGGTCGGTGTCAGGCTGGTTTCAATCAACGCCTGATACAACTGCGAGGCACCTTGCGACTGGTTGTTCTGGTATTTGTGCCAGGTATTCCAGCCCAACACCACCACGCCAGCCAGCAATGCACCGGTCAGCAGCGGCTTGCCGTTGCGGCTCCACCAGTCCTTGACGCCTGCCAGGTCATCATCATCGGTACTCGACACCCCAATACTCCTTTTCGCCTATTCGCTTGTTGAACCGCGTTACGCTTGCGCGATCGCGGTTTCCAGGTGCTCTGCAAGAGCATCCCAGGCAATGTTCTGTTGTTCGCCCTGGCCACGCAGGGGCTTCAAGCCGATTTCTTGCTTGGCCAGCTCGTCGTCGCCGAGGATCAGGGCGAACAGTGCACCGCTCTTGTCGGCTTTCTTGAACTGGCTCTTGAAGCTGCCACCACCGGCGTTGACAGCCAGGCGCAGGCCCGGCAAGCGGTCGCGCAAGCCTTCGGACAGGCGCAGGCCTGCCAGCTCCGCCTGCTCGCCAAAGGCGCACAGGTAAACGTCGATCTGGCGGCTGATGGACTCCGGCACCTTGCCCAGGGTTTCCAACAGCAGGATCAGGCGCTCGATGCCCATGGCGAAACCAACGCCAGTGGTCGGCTTGCCACCCATCTGTTCGACCAGGCCGTCGTAACGGCCACCCGCGCACACCGTGCCCTGGGCACCGAGCTTGTCGGTTACCCACTCGAACACGGTCTTGCTGTAGTAGTCCAGGCCGCGTACCAGCTTGGTATTGATCACGAACGGAATACCGGCAGCGTCCAGGCGGGCCTTCAGGCCCTCGAAGTGCACGCGCGATTCTTCGTCCAGATAGTCTTCCAGCTTCGGCGCCCCAACCAGCACCGCCTGGGTGTTCTGGTCCTTGCTGTCGAGGATACGCAGCGGGTTGCTCTTCAGGCGGCGCTGGCTGTCTTCGTCCAGTTGCTCCAGGCGCGCCGAGAGGAACTCGACCAACGCGTCACGGTAGCGTGCGCGGGCTTCACTGGTGCCCAGGCTGTTGAGCTCCAGCTTGACCGCGTCCTGAATGCCCAGCAGGCCCCACAGGCGCCAGGTCAGCATGATCAGCTCGGCATCGATGTCCGGGCCGTCCAGGTTGAACACTTCCACGCCAATCTGGTGGAACTGGCGGTAGCGGCCCTTCTGTGGGCGCTCGTGGCGGAACATCTGGCCGATGTACCACAGCTTCTGCACCTGACCGTTGCCGGTGATGCCGTGCTCGAGCACTGCTCGCACACAGGCCGCGGTGCCTTCAGGGCGCAGGGTCAGTGAATCGCCGTTGCGGTCCTCGAAGGTGTACATCTCTTTTTCGACGATGTCGGTCACTTCACCGATCGAGCGTTTGAACAGCTCGGTGAACTCGACGATCGGCGTGCGGATCTGGCTGTACCCGTAGGAGTCCAGCAGCCCGGCCACGGTGCCTTCGAAGTAGCGCCACAGCGGCGACTGTTCTGGCAGGATGTCGTTCATGCCACGGATGGCTTGCAGCGATTTGCTCACGAAAAGTCCTTACGAATTCTGTGTGTCAGCCACGAGCGATCAACGCCGCGTCGGCCTCGGCCTTTTCGGCCGCTTTCTGGCGGATGAGTTTTTCAAGCTCATCGACCAGGTTGTCATTGGTCAGCTTCTGCGCCGGCTTGCCGTCGATGTAGATCAGGTTCGGCGTACCGCCGGTCAGGCCTACATGGGCTTCCTTGGCTTCACCCGGGCCGTTGACCACGCAACCGATCACCGCCACATCCAGCGGCACCAGCAGGTCTTCCAGGCGCCCTTCCAGCTCGTTCATGGTCTTGACCACATCGAAGTTCTGCCGCGAGCAGCTCGGGCAGGCGATGAAGTTGATGCCACGCGAGCGCAGATGCAGCGACTTGAGGATGTCGTAGCCGACTTTCACTTCTTCGACCGGATCGGCCGCCAGCGAGATGCGGATGGTATCGCCAATACCTTCGGCCAGCAGCATACCGAGGCCGACGGCGGACTTCACGGTGCCCGAACGCAGGCCACCGGCTTCAGTGATGCCCAGGTGCAGCGGTTGCACGATCTGCTTGGCCAGCAGACGGTAGGCTTCGACAGCCATGAACACGTCCGAGGCCTTGACGCTGACCTTGAAGTCCTGGAAATCCAGGCGATCGAGATGCTCGACGTGGCGCAGGGCCGACTCGACCAGTGCGGCCGGGGTCGGTTCGCCATACTTCTTCTGCAGGTCTTTTTCCAGCGAACCGGCGTTGACCCCGATACGAATCGGAATGCCGCGGTCGCGGGCGGCATCGACCACGGCGCGCACACGGTCTTCACGGCCGATGTTGCCCGGGTTGATCCGCAGGCAATCAACGCCCAGCTCGGCAACGCGCAGGGCGATCTTGTAGTCGAAATGGATGTCGGCGACCAGCGGCACGCTGACCCGTTGCTTGATCTTGCCAAACGCTTCGGCCGCGTCCATGTCCGGCACCGAGACCCGCACGATGTCCACGCCGGCGTCGACCAGACGCTGGATTTGCGCCACGGTGGCAGCGACATCGTTGGTGTCGGTGTTGGTCATGCTCTGCACCGCGATGGGCGCATCACCACCCACCGGCACATTGCCAACCCAGATTTTGCGGGATTCGCGACGTTTGATCGGAGATTCGCCGTGCATGACTTACTGTCCCAACTTCAGGCGAGCAGTCTCGCCACTGGTGAACGGGGCAACATCGACGGCCTGGCCGTTGTAGCTTACCTGGGCGCCCCGGGCAAAGCCCAGGCGTACCGCGAATGGCGGCTTGCCGGTCAGCTCGAGGTTGTCCCCCTTGCGCTTGATGGCGCTGAACAGCACCTTGCCGTTGCCGTCGCTGACCTGGGTCCAGCAATCGGCAGTGAACTGGATGGCGACCTTGGCGCTGCCAGCTGGCACCGCGGAAGGCTCGGCGGCCGCCACTGCCGGTGCAGGTGCAGCAGTGGCCTGCACTGGAGGAGTAACCGGTGCAGGCGAAGCAGCAGGTGCGGGTTGCACAGGCGCTTGTTGTGCTGGAGCAGGCGCTGTGGCAATGGCTGCCTCAGAGGTTACCGGCGCCTGTTCAGCGGCAGCAGGCTGCTCGGCAGCGCCCTGCTCCAGCGCCAGCGGCGCACTTTCAGCTTGCTGGCCAGCGGAAACGGCCTGGTCTTCAGGCTCATCGAGCGGGTGAATCTGTGTGGTGCCGTCGGCGCTTTCGACCTCGACATGTTCCAAGGCGATCTTGGCCAACTCCTTGCCCCGCAGGCTGCCCTGGTCCTGCCACCAGAAAAAGCCACCACCGACCACAGCCACCAGCAACAGCAGGCTGACGCCGCGCAGGATGTTGTGCGACAACCGCACAGGCTCTTCGATACGGCCCAGCGAATGCACGTCGCTGCCTTTGGCGTGGGTACCGGTGTAGCGGTCGAAGGCATCTACCAGGGCGGCCTGGTCGAGGTCCATCAGCTTGGCGTAGGCGCGAATGTAGCCACGAGCGAAAGTATGCCCGGGCAGCTTGTCGAAGGCGCCGGTTTCCACGTGGTTCAACGAACTGACAGTGAGGTTGAGCTTGCGGGCCACCTCGGCTTGAGACCAGTCCCGTTTCTCACGGGCCAGGCGCAAAAGCTCACCGGGGTTCTGGCCAGGCGCTACTGCTACTTCGGGATGCGCGGCGTTCATCGTTGCTCCGACAGGTATTGCTGATATTCCGGCGTACCGGGATAAAGTCGTTGTAATTGCTGGCCCAATTCGGCCAGTGCGCCCTGCTCGTCGAACACCCTGGCAAGGCGGCTGCCCAGCAGCAGGCTACGGGCGTCGTGGTCGCTCAACTGGCTGAAACGATCGTAGTAGTCCCGGGCCGGCACATAATGCCTGTTTTCGTAGGACAACTCAGCCATTTCCAGCAACGCTTTTGGTTGCCGCTGGTTGAGTTGTAACGCTTTCAACAGATACGCGTGCGCCTGATCGCGGCGTTCGAGCTTCAGGGCGGTCAGGCCCAGATTCTCGTATACGCGTGAGCGCTCAGGATACAGGGTATCGGCACTGGCCAGGCGAAACATCTGCTTGGCCTCGGCAAATCGCCCCTGAGCATAAAGGAAACTGCCGTAATTGTTGCGAATTCGCGTGTCACCGCGGCTTATCAGCAAGGCCTTGCGAAAATGTGCTTCGGCCAACGCCGGCTCGCCTTCGGCTTGAAACACTACCGCCAGCGCGGCGTGCGCATCGACATCCTGGTCATCCAGCGCCAGGGCCTTTCCCAGCGGCGCCTTGGCCTGTTCGGTCAAACCTTGTTGCAAATAACCCAAGCCAAGCTGTACATAAGCCCGCCCTGCCTCCACCCTGCCCTGGCGACTGGCCAAGGGGTCGCTCGCGCCGCCCGACACGCAGCCGGCCAGCAGCGAAAGCGCAAGGATCGACAGCGCGGCACGCAGGCTCATGGGCAAGGTACCTGTCAGTGGCTGGCGGCGCTGTCTGGCAGTTCGACGTCCGCAGAAAGCTGGCGAACAGCGATGTAGCGCTCACTGCGGCGAGTACGGTCATTGACCTGGCCGACCAGCTGGCCACAGGCAGCGTCGATGTCGTCGCCGCGCGTGGTACGGGTGGTGACGTTGAAGCCACCGTGGTGCAGCAGGTCCTGGAAGCGACGAATGGCGTTGTTGCTCGGTCGCTCGTAGCCCGAATGCGGGAACGGGTTGAACGGGATCAGGTTGATCTTGCAGGGTACATCGCGCAACAGTTCGATCATCTGCGCGGCATGCTCGGGCTGGTCGTTGACGTCCTTGAGCAGGGTGTACTCGACGGTGAGCACGCGCTTGCCGCCCAAGGTGGACATGTAGCCCATGCACGATTCCAGCAGCATCTTCAGCGGGTACTTCTTGTTGATCGGTACCAGCTTGTTGCGCAGTTCGTCGTTCGGCGCATGCAGCGACAGGGCCAGCGACACGTCGATGTGCTTGGCGAGTTCGTCGATCATGGGCACCACGCCCGAGGTGGACAAGGTGACACGGCGCTTGGAAATGCCATAGCCAAGGTCATCCATCATGATTTTCATGGCGGCAATGACGTTGTCGAAGTTCAGCAAGGGCTCGCCCATGCCCATCATGACCACGTTGGTAATCGCGCGGTCGACTTTGGCAGGAACGGTCCCGAAGGATTTGTTGGCAAGCCACACCTGGCCGATCACTTCGGCGGCAGTGAGGTTGCTGTTGAAGCCTTGCTTGCCGGTGGAGCAGAAGCTGCAGTCCAGGGCACAGCCGGCTTGCGACGATACGCACAGCGTGCCGCGGTCGTCGGTTGGAATATAGACGGTCTCGACGCAGCTACCGGAGGCAACGCGGATCACCCATTTACGGGTGCCGTCGGCGGAAATGTCTTCACTGACCACTTCCGGTGGGCGAATTTCGGCAACGGCCTCGAGCTTTTCGCGCAAGACCTTGCCTACGTTGGTCATGGCCGCAAAGTCGGACACGCCAAAATGGTGAATCCATTTCATCACCTGGCCGGCACGGAAGCGCTTCTCCCCAATAGAGTCGAAGAATTGTTCCATTTCCGGCTGGGTCAGACCCAACAGGTTGATTTTGCCAGTAGATGTCGTCATGGATTCACCCTCACCCGTAAGCTTTCGCTTAGCGAGTGGTTACCTCGGTAGCAGCGAAGAAGTAAGCGATTTCGCGAGCAGCAGCAGCTTCGGAGTCCGAACCGTGAACGGCGTTGGCGTCGATCGACTCGGCGAAGTCAGCGCGGATGGTGCCGGCAGCAGCTTCTTTAGGGTTGGTAGCACCCATCAGCTCACGGTTCTTGGCAATGGCGTTCTCGCCTTCCAGAACCTGGACAACGACCGGACCGGAAGTCATGAAGGCAACCAGGTCACCGAAGAAGCCGCGCTCGCTGTGCTCAGCGTAGAAGCCTTCGGCTTCGGCTTTGGACAGTTGCTTCATTTTCGAGGCAACGATTTTCAGGCCGGCTTCTTCGAAGCGAGTGGTGATCTTGCCGATGACGTTTTTGGCAACAGCGTCAGGCTTGATGATGGAGAAAGTACGTTGAACAGCCATGGAAAACTCCAGAATATGAGTGTTACGAAAAATTAAACCCGCGAATTATACGCGGGTTCCGGGGGATTGCCTAACCTGCAAGTGACGCTTAGTCGGCTTCGTCGATCCAGGCGGCCTGGATTGCCTCGAGCACCTTCTCACCGCCGCGTGACGGATCGTCGCTGAACTCTGGCAATGCCAGCACCCAGCGGTGCAGGTCCACGAAATTCACATAACGAGGATCGACCTCAGGCTTGCTTTCTGCAAGCTGGATTGCGATCTCAAGTACATCAACCCATTTCAGACTCATGTACAGGCCCTCAGTGCGGTGCTTCGGCAGCATGGTTGAGCGAATACTTGGGGATCTCGATGGTCAGGTCTTCGTCAGCGACGAAAACCTGGCAACCCAGGCGCGATTGCGCTTCCAGGCCCCAGGCTTTGTCCAGCATGTCTTCTTCCAGCTCGTCAGCCTCTTCGAGCGAATCGAAGCCCTTGCGCACGATGCAGTGGCAAGTGGTACAGGCCTTGACGCCGCCGCAGGCGCTTTCCATCTCGATGTGATGGTCGTGGGCCAGCTCCAGGATGTTGGTCCCGGGCTTGACCTCCACGGTCAGCCCCTCGGGGCAGAACTTCTCATGCGGCAGGAATGTCACCAGCGGCATCGATTACTCCTCGATCTCATTCAGGTTGCGCCCGGCCAGTGCGGCTTTGACCGTCGAATCAAGGCGACGGGCGGCAAATGCATCGGTCACCTGCGACAGACGCTTGGTCTGTTGCTCGATGGCTGCGCCATCGGTGCCGGCCAGCAAATCACGTAGTTCTTGCATCTGGAATTCGATGGCGTCGCGCTCATCACTGCTGAGCAGGCGATCGCCGTCGGCGTCCAGGGCGCCCTGTACCGCCTCGAGCAGCCGCTCGCCATCTACCTGATGCTCTCGCAGCTGGCGGGCGTGCTTGTCGGAACCGGCGTGTTCGAAGGAGTCCTTGAGCATGCGGGCGATTTCGCCGTCGGTCAGGCCGTAGGACGGCTTGACCTGAATGCTGGCTTCCACGCCCGAACCCAGCTCGCGGGCAGCGACGCTGAGCAGGCCATCGGCATCCACCTGGAAGGTGACGCGGATTTTTGCAGCACCGGCAACCATGGCCGGGATGCCGCGCAGCTCGAAGCGGGCTAGCGAACGGCAGTCGCTGATCAGCTCGCGCTCGCCCTGCAGTACGTGGATCATCATGGCCGACTGGCCATCTTTGTAAGTGGTGAACTCCTGAGCGCGGGCCACCGGAATGGTGGTGTTACGCGGGATCACCTTCTCCATCAGCCCGCCCATGGTTTCAAGACCAAGCGACAGCGGGATGACATCGAGCAGCAGCAGCTCGCCACCTTCGCGGCGGTTGCCGGCCAGGGTGTCGGCCTGGATGGCGGCACCGATGGCCACCACCTGGTCTGGGTCGATCGAGGTCAGCGGGGTGCGCCCGAACAGCGCGCCCACGGCCTCACGCACACGCGGCACGCGGGTCGAACCACCGACCATGACCACAGCGCCGACCTCTTCCAGTTCAACCCCACTGTCGCGCACAGCGCGGCGGCAAGCCTTGAGGCTGCGGGCGACCAGGGGTTCGATCATGGCTTCGAAAGCGCTGCGACTCAGTTCGCCCTGCCAGGCGCCGTGGCTGACGCTGACCACGTCGGCATCGGTCAGGGCTTCCTTGGCGGCGCAGGCGGTTTGCAGCAGCGCGCGCTGGGTAGCCGGGTCGAGGTCAGACGACAAGCCAGCCTGCTCGATGATCCAGCCGGCAATAGCGTGATCGAGGTCGTCCCCCCCCAGGGCGGTATCACCACCGGTGGCGAGCACTTCGAATACGCCAGCGGTCAGGCGCAGGATGGAAATATCGAAAGTGCCGCCGCCCAGATCATAGATGGCCACCACGCCTTCGGCGTTCTGGTCAAGGCCGTAGGCTACGGCAGCCGCAGTCGGTTCGTTGAGCAGGCGCAGCACGTTCAGGCCGGCCAGACGCGCAGCGTCTTTGGTAGCCTGACGCTGGGCGTCATCGAAATAGGCCGGCACGGTGATCACCGCGCCTACCAGCTCGCCACCCAAGGTAGCTTCGGCACGTTCGCGCAACACCTTCAGGATGTCGGCAGACACTTCCACAGGGCTTTTCGGCCCCTGCACGGTGTCGATGAACGGCATGTGCGATTCACCACCCACAAAGCGGTATGGCAGTTGCTCGCCCAGCTGCTTGACGTCGGCCAGGCCGCGCCCCATCAGGCGCTTGACCGACAGCACGGTGTTCAACGGGTCGCTGGAGGCAGCATCACGCGCGGCCTGCCCCACTTCGTTACGCCCTTCGAGGTAGCGTACCGCGGACGGCAGAATGACGTTACCCTGCGCGTCGGGCAGGGGCTCGCTACGGCCGCTGCGCAGTGCAGCGACCATTGAGTTGGTGGTGCCCAGGTCGATCCCAACCGCCAGGCGGCGCTGGTGCGGCTGAGGGCTTTGACCGGGTTCGGCAATCTGCAGTAGGGCCATGCTTATCTGAATACCTTAGGTGCCATCACGGGCAGCACCGGGGTTAATCGTCGAGGCGCTCTTCCAGTTGGCGCACTTCTTGGGCGAGCTTGTCGAGGAACTGCATGCGGCGCATCAGGCGTTCAGCCTTGTCGCGCTCGCCCGGGGCATCCCAGCAGCCGGCAAAGTCCTCATTCAGCGTGTCCTGGGCGGCCTTCAGGCGCTTCTTGAACACGCCGACACCGTCAAGGTCGGCTTCATCCTGCAGTTCTTCGAGCTCTTCACGCCACTGCATCTGCTGCAGCAGGAAGTCAGGGTCGTGGACCGTGACTTCCTGGGGCACTTCATGGCCGCTGATGGCCAGCAGGTAGCGCGCGCGACGCGGCGCACTGCGCAGCGTCTGGTAAGCGTCGTTGAGGGCCGCGGATTTTTCCAGCGCTATACGCTGCTCACGCTCGGAGGCGTCGGCAAAGCGGTCAGGATGGACTTCGCGGGCCAGCTCGCGATAGCGAGTGGCCAGCTTGTCGAGATCCAGACGGAAGCTTGGCTGGAGGTCAAACAATGCGTAATGACAAGGAGTACCCACAGCCAGCCTCAAACGTTGAAGCTTTCGCCGCAGCCACACTCACCGCGCACGTTGGGGTTGTTGAACTTGAAGCCTTCGTTCAACCCTTCCTTGACGAAATCCAGTTCGGTGCCGTCGAGGTAGACCAGGCTCTTGGGATCGATGATCACCTTGACGCCATGGTTTTCGAACACCTGGTCTTCGTCCGCCAGTTCGTCGACGAATTCCAGCACGTAGGCCAGACCCGAGCAACCGGTGGTGCGCACGCCCAGGCGAATGCCCTCACCTTTGCCGCGCCCGTCGAGGGAGCGGCGAATGTGGTTGGCGGCGGCTTCTGTCATGCTGATAGCCATCAGAACTCCTTACCTTGCAACAGGCGACTTAGATCAAGCCTTTCTTCTGCTTGTAGTCGCGTACGGCTGCCTTGATGGCATCTTCGGCGAGTACCGAGCAGTGGATCTTGACCGGCGGCAACGCCAGCTCTTCGGCCAGTTGGGTATTCTTGATGGTTTCGGCCTCGTCCAGAGTCTTGCCCTTCATCCACTCGGTGGCGAGAGAACTGGACGCGATGGCCGAACCGCAGCCGTAGGTCTTGAACTTGGCGTCTTCGATAACGCCCTGCTCGTTGACCTTGATCTGCAGACGCATCACGTCACCGCAGGCCGGGGCGCCGACCATGCCGGTGCCGACATCCGGGTCTTCGGCATTCATCTTGCCGACGTTGCGCGGGTTTTCGTAGTGGTCGATGACCTTTTCACTGTATGCCATGGTGCAATTCCTTCCTCATCAGGGAGCCGCTCTTGCCGGCGACTGCTTAGTGGGCGGCCCACTCGATCTTGGAGATGTCAACGCCGTCTTTGTACATATCCCACAGCGGCGACAGCTCACGCAGTTTATTGACGGCCTCGCAGACTTTCTGCGCGGCGTAGTCGACTTCTTCTTCAGTGGTGAAACGGCCGAAGGAGAAGCGGATCGAGCTGTGCGCCAGCTCGTCGTTGCGGCCCAGAGCACGCAGTACGTAGGACGGCTCGAGCGACGCGGAGGTACAGGCCGAACCGGACGATACGGCGATGTCTTTCAGCGACATCAGCAGCGATTCGCCTTCGACGTAGTTGAAGCTCAGGTTCAGGTTGTGCGGTACACGCGCAGTCTGGCTGCCATTGACGTACAGCTCTTCAAGGTTTGAGACCTGCTTGAAGAAGCGGTCGCTCAGGGCCTTGATGCGTGCGTTTTCTGCAACCATTTCCTGCTTGGCAATGGCGAAGGCTTCGCCCATGCCGACGATCTGATGGGTCGGCAGGGTGCCCGAACGCATGCCGCGCTCATGACCGCCGCCGTGAATGATGGCTTCAAGACGAACACGCGGCTTGCGGCTGACGTACAGTGCGCCGATGCCTTTCGGGCCATAGACCTTGTGCGCCGAGAACGACATCAGGTCGACTTTCAGCTTTTGCAGGTCGATTTCGACCTTGCCGGCCGACTGGGCGGCGTCGACATGGAACAGTACGCCGCGCGAACGGGTCAGTTCACCGATGGCGGCAATGTCGTTGATCGAGCCGACTTCGTTGTTCACATGCATCAGCGAGACCAGGATGGTATCGTCGCGCAACACCGCTTCTACCATGGCCGGGGTGACGATGCCGTCTTCGCCTGGCTCCAGGTAAGTGACTTCAAAACCTTCGCGCTCCAGCTGGCGAGCGGTATCCAGGACCGCCTTGTGCTCGATCTTGGAGGTAATGATGTGCTTGCCCTTGGTCTGATAGAAGTGCGCGACACCTTTGAGCGCGAGGTTGTCGGACTCGGTGGCACCGCTGGTCCAGACGATTTCGCGCGGATCGGCGTTGATCAGCTCGGCAACCTGGCGACGACCGTTCTCCACCGCTTCTTCGGCCTTCCAGCCAAAGACGTGGGAGCGCGAGGCCGGGTTACCGAAGTTCCCGTCGACCAGCAGGCAGTCGGCCATTTTCTGGGCAACGCGTGGGTCGACCGGAGTGGTCGCAGAGTAATCAAGGTAGATCGGCAACTTCATTTGTCTCTCCTATCAGGCGGTGGCGTCGCTCGTCGTCCCAGGGGGTCAATCGACGGCAGACGTCTCAATCTTGTCCAGCTGGGCGGTTCGCCCTGCGACACGGCGCAGGTCCTGGCGCTGGGCGACTTCCTGCACATCACGGCGCTTGACGAGGTCGGCCAGGCTTATGCCGCTGAGGAATTCATGGATCTGCTGGCTGAGGTCGCACCACAGGTGATGGGTCAGGCAGGTATCACCGGCATGGCAGTCCCCGAGCCCCTGGCAACGGGTGGCATCAACCGATTCGTTGACCGCGTCGATAACCTGGGCCACCTGGATGGTTTCCATGCCCCGCGACAGCTGGTAGCCACCGCCTGGACCGCGCACGCTGGAAACCAGGCTGCTGCGGCGCAGCTTGGCGAACAGCTGCTCCAGATAAGAGAGGGAAATGCCCTGGCGCTCGGAAATATCGGCCAAAGACACCGGCCCATGCTTCGCGTGCAACGCCAGGTCGAGCATGGCGGTCACGGCGTATCGGCCTTTGGTAGTCAGTCGCATGGCTATTGGGTACCACGGGAGTTTCAGGATGTGTGCGAGTATGCGATTCCCGAGCATTTAAGTCAACTATTAGACCTACTGCTTTAGTCGGGATTGCATCAGGGAGGCGGGCGCGATTGTAGCAGACGAGGGGCGTGAGCACACGCCCCGCATGCCACCATGACTTCAGTGCGGCGCGATCAATGCGGCTGAGTGTCGCGCTGGGCCACCTGGGCAGCCTCGCTGAAGTCGTCCTCCGGCAAGGCCGGCAGTTCCTTGGCACAATAGTCACTGCCCATCTTGGTCAGCGCGCCACACATACCCTCCAACCGTTCGTCGACGGCCTGCAGGTGATCGAGCATCTGGCCGATGGCCCGCGCCACCGGGTCGGGCATGTCGCCACTGACACCATAGGCGTCAAAGCCGATCTTCTCGGCCATTGCCTTACGCTTGGCTTCGACTTCGGTGTCCTCGCTCTTGACGATGATCCGCCCCGGAATGCCTACCGCCGTAGCCCCGGCCGGCACCGCCTTGGTGACCACCGCATTGGAACCGATCTTGGCCCCGGCGCCGACCGTGAAAGGCCCCAACACCTTGGCACCGGCCCCTACCACCACGCCGTTTTCCAAGGTGGGATGGCGCTTGCCCTTGTTCCAGCTGGTGCCACCGAGCGTCACCCCCTGGTACAGGGTGACGTCATCACCGATCTCGGCGGTTTCGCCAATGACGATGCCCATACCGTGATCGATGAAAAAGCGCCGCCCAATGGTGGCGCCAGGGTGGATTTCGATACCGGTCAGCCAGCGACCGAAGTTCGACACCAGCCGGGCCAGCCATTTGAAATCACGCCTCCACAGGGCATTGCCCAGGCGGTGCAGCCAGATGGCATGCATGCCGGGGTAGCAGGTGAGCACCTCGAAGGCATTGCGTGCAGCCGGGTCTCGGTGGAATACGCTTTGAATATCTTCACGCAGGCGTTCGAACATCTGTCAGTCCTTCCGTTTATGCGGCTCGCCCCGGACCACTTTCTGGGTCTCGGTGAGGATGCCGCGCAAAATGCTCATTTCCGAACGCTCGACCGCCACCCGCCCATACAGCCGGCGCAGGCGCGGCATCAGGTGCTTGGGCTTTTCGGGGTCGAGGAAGCCGATGCCCACCAGGGTTTTCTCCAGGTGGTCGTAGAACAGCTCCATTTCATCCATGGTCGCCAGCTCAGCGGCGTCAACCTTCTCGACTTTGCCCGGTGCCTCACCGGCAGCCAGCCAGGCCATGCGCACCTCGTAGGAGAGCACCTGCACGGCAGCCGCCAGGTTCAGCGAGCTGAAGTCGGGGTTGGAGGGAATGTGCACGTGGAAGTGACATCGCTGCAGTTCTTCGTTGGTCAGACCGGCGTGCTCGCGCCCGAACACCAGGGCGATTTCCTCGCCGCCATTGGCATGCTCCACCGCCTTGGCACCGCATTCACGCGGGCCGATCAACGGCCAGGGAATGCTGCGCTCGCGAGCGCTGGTGCCCATCACCAGGTTGCAACCGACCAGCGCCTGCTCGAGGCTGTCGACCACCTGGGCGTTATCCAGCACATCGTCGGCGCCCGAAGCACGGGCACTGGCATCCACGGCGGGGAATTCTTTCGGCTGCACCAGCACCAGACGCGACAAGCCCATGTTTTTCATGGCACGCGCAGCGCCGCCGATGTTGCCGGGGTGGCTGGTATTGACCAGAACAACACGAATATTTTGCAGCAAGGTGTTGTGCTCACAGATGCAGGAATCAGGGCCTTCGATCTTACAGAACCGACAGACGTAACGCCATGAAAGCAAATGTGACACTTCTGCCGCCAAAGTTTTCTGCTAGAATGATCGGCTTTCTTCTTTAACATCTCCAGGTGACCCGCCCATGCAGCCTATGCTGAATATCGCCCTGCGCGCCGCTCGCAGCGCCAGTGAACTGATTTTCCGCTCCATCGAACGCCTGGATAGCATCAAGGTCGATGAGAAAGAGGCCAAGGACTACGTTTCCGAAGTCGATCGCGCCGCCGAGCAGAGCATCGTCAACGCCCTGCGCAAGGCCTACCCGAACCACTCCATCCAGGGCGAGGAAACCGGCCTGCACGCGGGTAGCGGCGAAGAAGGCAAAGATTACCTGTGGATCATCGATCCGCTGGACGGCACCACCAACTTCCTGCGCGGCATCCCGCACTTCGCCGTCAGCATCGCCTGCAAATACCGCGGCCGCCTTGAGCACGCCGTGATCGTCGACCCGGTTCGCCAGGAAGAATTCACCGCCAGCCGTGGCCGTGGCGCCCAGCTCAATGGCCGCCGCCTGCGCGTCAGCTCGCGCACAAGCCTGGAAGGCGCCCTGCTGGGCACCGGCTTCCCGTTCCGTGATGGCCAGATGGCGGACATGGACAACTACCTGGGCATGTTCCGCGCCTTGACCGGCCAGACCGCCGGCATCCGCCGCGCCGGCTCCGCCAGCCTGGACCTGGCCTATGTGGCTGCCGGCCGCTTCGACGCCTTCTGGGAGTCGGGCCTGTCCGAATGGGACATGGCAGCGGGCGTACTGCTGATCCAGGAAGCCGGTGGCTTGGTGAGTGACTTCAACGGTGGCCACGACTTCCTCGACAAAGGCCACATCGTTGCAGGCAACATCAAGTGCTTCAAGGCAGTACTGACTGCCATCCAGCCCCACCTGCCAGAAAGCATGAAGCGCTAAGCGCAGATTGCGGCAAACAAAAAGCACCTCTCGAGGTGCTTTTTTGTGCCTGGTGGTTTTGCATTGCCCGTACCGGCCTCTTCGCGGGTAAACCCGCTCCTACATGGATCGCATTGCCCCTGTAGGAGCGGGTTTACCCGCGAAGCGGCCGGCACAGACAACGCAAATTACTGACCCGCTTCGCTCAGGATCAACTTGCCATTCTTGTCCAGCGGAATGGTCGATCCCGGCTCGCGGTCCATCTTCACCTTGCCTACCTGATCACCGATGGAATAGGTCACGTTGTAGCCCACCACCTTCTCGCTGATGTCGTTGACCGTGTTGCAGCGGGTTTGCGTGGTCGTGTAGGTATCACGCTCCTGCATGCCTTCCTGCACCTTGTTACCGGCATAACCACCACCGACCGCACCGGCCACCGTGGCAATCTTCTTACCGGTACCACCACCAATCTGGTTACCCAGCAAACCACCGGCCAGCGCACCCACGACGGTGCCAGCGATCTGATGCTGGTCCTTGACCGGCGCCTGGCGCGTAACGGCAACGTCCTTGCACACTTCGCGCGGGGTTTTCACCTGTTGCTTGATCGGCTGCACGTCGGTGACCTGGGCATACTCAGGCCCCTTGTTGACCAAGCTGTAGGTCGCGACAGCACCTCCGGCAGTCACACCGACAGCACCCAGTACCGCACCCACCAGCATTGATTTATTCACGTGGACCTCCTGATCGTACCAGCGGGTATAAACCCGCGCTTCTCCCAGCCTTGGAGCAAAAAAAAAGGCGCGAGTTCAATACTCGCGCCTTTTACACCGCCAGGCGGTGATGGACTAGCCCTTACGGACGATCATCCACACCCTCGGCCTTGGTCGGCGGGATCAGGTCTTCGCTGTTCAGGTTCAGCCAGATCAGTACCACGTTGGCGATATAGATCGACGAGTAGGTACCGGCCATGACACCAATGAACAGGGCAAGCGAGAAACCGAACAGGTTGTCACCCCCGAAGAACAGCAGCGCAGCAATGGCCAGCAAGGTCGAAACCGAAGTGGCGACGGTACGCAGCAGGGTCTGGGTGGTGGAAATGTTGATGTTCTCGATCAGCGAGGCCTTGCGCATGACACGGAAGTTCTCGCGTACCCGGTCGAACACAACAATGGTGTCGTTCAGCGAGTAACCAATGATCGCCAGGACCGCCGCCAGCACTGTCAGGTCGAAGGTGATCTGGAAGAACGACAGGATACCCAGCGTTACCACCACGTCGTGGATCAGCGAGATGATCGCGCCAACGGCGAACTTCCACTGGAAGCGGAAGGCCAGGTAGATGAGGATACCGCCCAGAGCCAGGAGCATGCCCATGCCGCCCTGGTCGCGCAGCTCTTCACCGACCTGCGGACCGACGAACTCGACACGCTTGACCGTGGCCGGGTTGTCGCCGCCTGCCTTCTGCAGCGCGGCAGCTACCTTGTTGCCCAACTGCGGGTCATCGCCCGGCATGCGCACCAGCAGGTCGGTAGTGGCGCCGAAGCTCTGCACCACCGCCTCGTCGAAGCCGGAGTTGACCAGCTCGGCACGCACCGCCTTGAGGTCGGCAGGACGCTCGTAGGTCAGCTCGATCAGCGTACCCCCGGTGAAGTCCAGCCCGAAGTTCAGGCCCTTTTGCCACCAGCTGAACAGCGCCAACACGGTGAGGAGCACGGTGACGGCGAACGCGACATTGCGCACGCCCATGAAATTGATGGTTTTCATCGCAGCTCCCTCAAACCCACAGCTTCTTGATGTCACGCCCGCCGCAGGTCAGGTTGACCAATGCACGGGTCACCATGACGGCGGTGAACATCGAGGTGAAAATCCCGAGGGACATGGTGACCGCAAAGCCTTTGACCGGGCCGGTACCCATGGCAAACAGGATGCCGCCGACCAACAGGGTGGTCAGGTTGGCGTCGACGATTGCCGAGTAGGCGCGATTGAAGCCTTCGTGGATAGCGCGCTGCACCGACATGCCAGCAGCGATCTCTTCGCGAATACGCGAGAAGATCAGCACGTTGGCGTCCACCGCCATACCCATGGTCAACACGATGCCGGCAATACCCGGCAGGGTCAGGGTCGCCCCCAGCAGCGACATCAACGCCAGCAGCAGCACCATGTTGCCCGCCAGGGCGATGGTGGCCAGCACGCCGAAGGCGCGGTAGATGGCAATGATGAACAGAGAGACAAACAACATGCCCCACAGCGAGGCGTCGATACCCTTGGTGATGTTGTCGGCACCCAGGCTTGGGCCAATGGTACGTTCTTCAGCGAAGTACATTGGCGCGGCCAGACCACCGGCACGCAGCAGCAGAGCCAGTTCCGACGACTCGCCCTGGCCGTTCAGGCCGGTGATGCGGAATTGGCTGCCCAGCGGCGACTGGATGGTCGCCAGGCTGATGATTTTCTTCTCTTCGACAAAGCTTTGTACGGCAACGTCCTTCTCGACGCCACCGACAGTCTGCTTGACGTAACGGGTGACTGGCTTCTGCTCGATGAAGATCACCGCCATGCTACGGCCAACGTTGCTGCGCGTTGCGCGGCTCATCAGCTCGCCACCGTGACCATCCAGACGAATGTTCACCTGCGGGCTACCATGCTCGTCAAAACTGGCCTGGGCGTCGGTGACCTGGTCACCCGTGATGATCAGGCCCCGCTCGACGGCAGCGGAGCGGCCGCCCTCACGGAACTCGAACACCTCGGTAGTGGCTTTGGATGCACCTGGTTCAGCACCGAAGCGGAACTCCAGGTTGGCCGTTTTACCGAGGATACGCTTGGCTTCGGCAGTGTCCTGCACGCCTGGCAGCTCGACCACGATACGGTTGGCGCCCTGGCGCTGCACCAGCGGCTCGGCCACACCCAGTTCGTTCACGCGGTTGCGCACGGTAGTGAGGTTCTGCTTGATCGAGTATTCGCGGATCTCGGCGACTTTCGCCTGAGTCAGCGCCAGACGCAGCACCGCAAGCTCGTTGCGCTCGGTGGTGGTCAGTTCGAAATCATTGAAATTCTTGCGGATCAGGGCACGTGCCTGTTCGCGGGTGGCATCGTCAGCGAAGCCCAGCATGATGCCGCCATCCTGCTGAGGCAGGCTGCGGTAGCGGACGCGCTCTTTGCGCAGCAAGGTCTTGACCTCGCCTTCGTAGACTTTCATGCGGGCAGTCATGGCCTTGTCCATGTCCACTTCCAGCAGGAAGTGCACACCACCAGACAGGTCCAGGCCCAGTTTCATCGGGCTTGCGCCCAGGTTGCGCAGCCATTGCGGGGTAGTCTGGGCCAGGTTCAGGGCCACGACGTAATCATCGCCCAGTGCCTTGCGCACGACATCCTTGGCTGGCAGTTGGTCTTCCTGATTGGTCAGGCGGATCAGCCCGCTGCCCTTTTCACCCAGGCTTGCGCCCTTGACGGCGATCTTGGCATCGACCAGCGCCTTGCTGACGCGATCGAGGTCGGCCTGATTCACCTGCAGCGCCGAGCTGGCACCGCTGATCTGTACCGCCGGGTCATCCGGGTAGAGGTTGGGAGCGGAATAAATGAAACCGACCACCAGTACCAGCACGATCAGTGCATATTTCCACAGAGGATATTTGTTCAGCATCACGCCGCCCGTTCAAGACGCGGGGCGCGTTGCGCGCCCCGACTGGAAAATAAAACCGGTAACTCAGATAGCCTTGAGCGTACCTTTTGGCAGGGTCGCAGCAATGGCACCCTTCTGGAACTTCAGCTCGACAGTGTCGGACACTTCCAGCACCACGAAGTCATCGGAAACCTTGACGATCTTGCCGGCGATGCCGCCGTTGGTGACAACTTCGTCACCTTTCTGCAAGTTGCTCAGCAGGTTCTTCTGCTCTTTTGCGCGCTTGGCCTGCGGGCGCCAGATCATCAGGTAGAAGATGACCAGGAAACCGACCAGGAAAATCCACTCGAAGCCGGTACCGGCTGGGCCAGCGGCAGGTGCTGCAGCGTCCGCGTATGCGGCGGGGATGAAGAAGCTCATTGGGCACTCCTAATGTTAATTTTCTAATAATGGATGCGGACAGTCAGTCCAAGGGCGGTACAGGAAGCCCGCGCTTGGCGTAGAAGGCGTCGACAAAGGCGGCCAATTTACCCTGTTGAATAGCCTCGCGTAAACCGGCCATCAAGCGCTGATAATGGCGCAAGTTGTGGATGGTATTCAGCATGCTGCTCAGCATTTCGCCGCATTTGTCCAGATGATGGAGATAGGCGCGCGAGAAGTTGGTGCAGGTATAGCAGTCACAGGTCGGATCCAGCGGGGATTCATCGTGACGATGGAACGCATTGCGGATCTTGATCACCCCTGTATCGACGAACAGATGACCGTTGCGCGCGTTACGCGTCGGCATCACGCAGTCGAACATGTCGACGCCGCGGCGCACACCCTCAACGAGATCTTCCGGTTTGCCTACCCCCATAAGGTAACGAGGTTTGTCAGCAGGCATCTGGCCCGGCAGGTAATCCAGCACCTTGATCATTTCGTGCTTGGGCTCGCCCACCGACAGACCGCCAATGGCCAGACCGTCGAAACCGATGTTTTCCAGGCCTTCCAGCGAGCGCATGCGCAGGTCCTGGTACATGCCGCCCTGGACAATGCCGAACAGCGCTGCGGTGTTGTCGGCATGGGCGTTCTTCGAGCGCTGGGCCCAGCGCAGCGACAGCTCCATGGAAGTGCGTGCCACATCGTGCTCGGCCGGGTACGGGGTGCACTCGTCGAAGATCATTACCACGTCGGAGCCCAGGTCACGCTGAACCTGCATCGACTCTTCCGGGCCCATGAACACTTTGGAACCATCGACCGGCGAAGCGAAGGTCACGCCCTCTTCCTTGATCTTGCGCATGGCGCCCAGGCTGAATACCTGGAAACCACCGGAGTCGGTGAGGATCGGGCCTTTCCACTGCATGAAATCGTGCAGGCCGTTGTGCTTCTTGATCACCTCGGTGCCCGGACGCAGCCACAGGTGGAAGGTGTTGCCGAGGATCATCTCGGCGCCGATGGCCTCGATATCGCGTGGCAGCATGCCCTTGACCGTGCCATAGGTACCCACCGGCATGAATGCCGGGGTTTCCACGGTGCCACGTGGGAAGGTGATGCGACCCCGACGGGCCTTGCCGTCGGTGGCCAGCAGTTCGAAGGACATTCGACAGGTGCGACTCATGCTTGATCCTCGGGCCCGCGTGGCGCCGGATTGCGGGTGATGAACATGGCATCACCGTAACTGAAGAAGCGGTACCCGTGCTCGACCGCCGCTGCGTAGGCAGCCATGGTTTCGGGGTAGCCGGCGAAAGCCGAGACCAGCATCAGCAGCGTGGACTCCGGCAGATGGAAGTTGGTGACCAGGGCATCGACCACATGGAACGGCCGGCCCGGGTAGATGAAGATGTCGGTGTCGCCACTGAACGCCTTGAGCACGCCATCACGCGCGGCGCTTTCCAGCGAACGCACACTGGTGGTGCCAACCGCGATCACCCGACCACCACGGGCCCGGCAGGCCTCGATGGCATCGACCACATCCTGGCCCACTTCGAGCCATTCTTTATGCATGTGGTGGTCTTCGATCTTGTCGACCCGCACCGGCTGGAAGGTGCCGGCGCCCACATGCAGGGTGACGAAGGCGCGCTCGACGCCCTTGTCGGCGATCTTTTCCAGCAGCGCCTCGTCAAAGTGCAGGCCTGCGGTAGGCGCGGCAACCGCGCCAGCGCGCTGGGCGTACACGGTCTGGTAGCGCTCACGGTCGGCGCCCTCGTCCGGGCGGTCGATATAGGGCGGCAACGGCATATGGCCGACACGGTCAAGCAACGGCAGCACCTCTTCGGTGAAGCGAAGTTCGAAAAGCGTGTCATGGCGCGCGACCATTTCGGCCTCGCCACCGCCATCGATGAGGATGACCGCGCCTACCTTGGGCGCCTTGCTGGCGCGCACATGGGCCAGCACCCGGTGGCTGTCGAGCACGCGTTCGACCAGTACCTCCAGCTTGCCGCCGGAGGCTTTCTGGCCAAACAACCGCGCCGGGATCACCCGGGTGTTGTTGAACACCATCAGGTCGCCGGGGCGCAGATAGTCGAGCAAGTCGGGGAATTGCCGGTGCGCCAGCGCGCCGGTAGGCCCATCGAGCACCAGCAGACGGCTGCCATGGCGCTCGGCCAACGGGTGGCGGGCGATCAGGGAATCAGGGAGTTCGAAGGAAAAATCGGCGACGCGCATGATGATGTTCGGTTCGGCAGGGCCGGGAAGTTTAGCCCAATGTGTGAAAATTGACCATGAAAGCCGATTGACCGACCAGCGGCACCTCTTTATACTGCGCGCCACGCCCTGATGGCGGAATTGGTAGACGCGGCGGATTCAAAATCCGTTTTCGAAAGGAGTGGGAGTTCGAGTCTCCCTCGGGGCACCAAATCCGGAAAAAACCGACCTTACGGTCGGTTTTTTTTTGCCCGCCGATTTTGTCGGGCTGGGCAAAGGTCCTCTCAGGGACGAACCGCTGTCACTTCGATCTCAACCCGCCAGGCAGGATGCGCCAGGCCTGCAATCTGGAACGCCGAGCGCGCAGGTAGCACCGGCTGCTTGGCGGCTGGCCCGAAGAACTGGGTGTAGCCAGCCATGAAACCTTCGAAATCCATCTTGCCGCCGTTCTCCGGTCCCCCCACCAGGAATACCTGCATCTTCACCACGTCAGTCAGGCCAAGACCCAGCGTTTTCAGCTGCTGCTGGATGCTTTCAAGCACATTGATGGTTTGTGCCTTGGTATCACCGTAGGCTTCCAGCGAATCCTTGGGCGCATCGGGATGGATCACCGACGGGACGGAACCGCTCAGATAGACGACCGACTTCCCGGCAGGAATCTCTACAGCCGACGAGATAGGGAAACTACCTGCGCCATGGCGCACGATATCTTGTGCATGAACGCTGCCAACACCGGCTATTCCCAACGCCAATGCAGCAACGGTCTTGAAAGCGAATTTCATATTTCTCTCCTGATGGTTACACAAGAATGTACACGCACCGTTTATGCGTGTACGGGTCATCCCATTGCGGTAGGCGTACTTAGAATCGATACAAACTGAAGGGTTTCGGGTCCAGCACCGGCGCCTTTCCAAGCAGCAGGTCTGCCGTCAGTTCGGACGACACCGGGCTTTCCGTCATACCCCAACCGGTCGCGGTGTTGATGACCAGGCCTGGGTACTCGTTGACCTGCGAAATGATCGGGTTCTCATCCGGGGCGATGGCCATGGCACCGCTCCACTGATCGATCAACTTCGCATCTTTGAAGGCAGGGAACTCGACTTTGAGCTTTTCCAGAGATGCATCCAGCTCTGGAATATCCGGGGCCGCCGTCATCAGCCTGTTTTTCTCGAAGGGCGATACCTCGTCCAGCCTCCACTGGGTGGGCTGAGTGAACGAATCGATCAGTTGCTTGTTGAGTGAGATGTGCACCGGGAAGTCGGGGATGGCCAGCAATGGCAGGTATTTATAGCCATACATGAACGATTCTTTGACCACCGGGGCAACGACGACGCGCGGCGAGGTGGCGTATGTACCGTCGGCCTGCTCACGGAAGTAGATATTCCCTGGCAATGCAACGTTGCCCCCCGGTGCACGGGGCGCCGCGCTGATGATTTGCTGGGACTGGTAGGCCGGCAAGGTAGGCACATCGACGCCCAGGTTCTGCATGAACAGCCTGGACCAGGCGCCGCCTGCCACGACCACGCGAGAAGTCCTGATGGCGCCCTTCTCGGTCACCACATCGGAGATGACGCCTGCCTGGGTTTCCAGGCCCCTTGCGGCGCAGTGGGTGTAGATACGCACACCCATTTTCTTGGCGTACTCCGCCATGACAAACGATGCGCGCTCGGCGTCCAGGCTACCGGAGTCTTCCTCGAAACCTGCAATTTTCCAGCTTGATGATGCACCGCGCAGCCGCTGTTCGAGTTCATTCCCCTGAATGATCCGAGTCTTGAAGGGGTTGTCCGCTGCTACTTCCCGGCTTTTGACATCGATCCACTTTCTGACGTTTTCCAGGTCTTCTTCATCGAAAGGAACTTCGACCCGGCCCTGTGTGCGATAGCTGGTATCTGCACCCACTTTGGCATTCATCTCGCGCCACCGTTGTTTGGCAAGATGGTGCAACTGGAACGTCGCATCAGGCATCTTGTAGGTCATGACCTGACCATAGAACCTGCATGACTGCTCGCCGGCAATATCACCTTTTTCAACGACGACTACCGAGAGGCCACGCTCGACAAGATTGATTGCGGTCATGAGCCCCAGAATACCAGCGCCAACAACGACGACGTCTGCCTGTTTGGGAAGCGCACCTTCGCTACCTTCTACAAAACCAAACCGCGGTTTGCCGGGGATCAACCTGCCTTCGCGGGTCAGCAAGGGGGTCAGAATGCCTGCGCCACCTGCAATAGCCACGACGCCGCCGCCGATCAAAAATTTACGCCTCGTCATTCCCATGACACTTTCCTTTCCTGGTAATCGGTGTGGGTTCATCAGCTCAGGCGGCGAGCCACCTCCCCGGCCGCCAGCCGCCGCGGTCAACTTTCGGCCACCGCGTCAGGCTGATGTTTAAATTTGAAGGGCGGCTATTTTGTTGATGACCCGCTTCGGGAAAAAGCGCTGTGGGCAAATACTTAGTTCAGCCATTTTGAAACTATCGTACAAGGGACATAAATAGTTGATATGGCGACACTCAACACTTGAAAGAGGGAAGTTAGTTCGGGCGAAGATGCTGGCTTAGTTCCGAAAGTGCACGGGGGCAATAAGCGCTGCGGGTTCAGTAACTGTGTGGGTGCACAGCGTTATGTGGCAACACTTCATTGCCACATATTCAGTATGGACAAAGGCATCAGGATCCGACGGTGGTAGATCTGTCCAATGCACAGGGTGGCATGGAGCGGATCGGCACGGATTAGCAGAGCCTGTTCAGGTTCAGTGAGCACCCGATCCAGATGGATACCCGTGGCGAGCCCCTCGAGCGCAACCTGGGGTGAATTTTTCGTGCATCCGCCCCTGGCTCAGGCGCTCTTCACGCCGAGATCTTCAGCAAACCGAAGCAGGTAGCCGTCCGGGTCCTGCACCAGGAAATTGCGCTGGCCGACCAGCATGCCGCCCTGGCGGTACCAACACTCTTCAATCGGCTTTCTGATGCTATGCCCCGCAACCCCCAGCGACTCGACCAAGGCCAGTGCATCAGCGCATTCGATTGACAGGTTGATGCCTCGACCATAAGGCGGCTCCAGCGGGCCGACCCGCCAGGGTGACTCACTCTGCCAGTCCTGCTCCAGCATCAGCTGGCTGCCACCAAAAGACAGGAAGGCAAAATGCTCTTCTGGCCGGTCGTATTCAATCTTGAAGCCCAGTACGCCGCAGTAGAATGCCAGGCTGCGAGGTAGATCAGAAACAATCAGCTCCGGCACCAGGGGATTTAGCTTAAACAATGTTCTGATTCCTTTCAGGGTAAGTCGACTGGCAACTATGAACAGGTCGCCCTGAAAAAGGTAGCTTGTCAGTGTGATCGCCCCTGCAGCTCAATGCAGTTCACACCCATCAGATCCGCCCGAAAAAAATGCCTTCACTTTGACGCCGCCCCAATGGCTCTGGGACCTGCAGCCATACCTGCATTCTATTGGCCGCCGTCATGACTAACACTTAAGCTGTCATTCGTCGGATATATGTCGAAAGTATTGTTAGAGTAATGGCACTTCGCCATAGTGGCGCTCCCCTTTCTCCACGCAATGTGTGTCCCATGAAAACAATCGCGCCCTGCATGGCGGCAATGATGCTGCTCAGTGGGTGCAATGGAGTGCCAACGTCGTACGTTTCAGATCCCGTCTATAGCCAGGCGTTCGTGGTTACCTCAGGTGCCCCGCTGCCCATGTTGCTGATGGCCAGCGCCATCCAGTGGAACGAGGATTACGCTGTAACCGCCAAACACACCCCCTTCCTGCGCAACGTGGTCCATGAGGGCCTCGGTGACGTAGTGTTCTTCAAGCACAAAGCCAGCAGCGTGCCGCACTGGCGCCAGTACGTGCCAGGGGAAGCCGTGACGGCGGTGGGCTTCAACAGTTTCATGATGCCGATGCGGGGCAAGGGCCATGCCCTGTCGTCGCTGGTACGGCTTGAAGGTACGCCTGGCAGCGTCTTCTACTCGGTGCACGACGGCCCGATTACCAAGGGTATGTCGGGTGGGCCTGTGTTTGCCGATGACGGCAAGGTGGTGGGCATCAACGTGGCCATCATTCCTACCGACGAGATCGATGCGGGCAAGCGCCCGGACCTGGTCGGCAAGGACCGTATCAGCGTGTTCATGTCGTTCAGCGAAATCGACAAGGAATGGCGACGCTATCAGTACCTGCTGGCGCACAAGGCCAAGCCCAAGGCACCGGCTGCGGTCAAAGGCTACGTGGCGGTGGCCGCCAAGCCGTGAATCGGGGCGCGGTGTTGGATGGAAAGCGGCCTATGATGTGAGGCTGATGGCCTCTTCGCGGGTAAACCCGCTCCTACAGGGCCTGCACAGGATTTGAGCCTTGTGCAGTACCTGTGGGAGCGGGTTTACCCGCGAAGAGGCCCTGCCAGCCAACGCGAGAAGGACCTGCCATGCACCTGACCCACCGCCCCATCCGGCCAGAAGACATCCCCGTTATCTGCAGCTTCCCGCAGAGCCCGGACGAACTGTTCTACATGTTCCCCAAAGCCACCTACCCCCTCACCCCCAACCAGCTGAGCGACGCCATAGCCCAACGCAGCGGCTCCACGGTAGTGGAAGGTAACGGCGCTGTCCTGGCCTTCGCCAATTTCTACAAAGCCGAACATGGCGGCCTATGTGCCCTGGGCAACGTAGTAGTGGCCCCCAGCGCCCGCGGCCTTGGTGTAGCGCGTTATCTGGTAACGGCAATGATCGACCTCGCCCGCCAGCAGTACAGCGCCCGGGAGGTCTGGGTGTCATGCTTCAATCACAACACCGCCGGCCTGCTGCTTTATCCACAGCTGGGCTTCACACCGTTCGGCATCGAGGAGCGGCGGGCGTGGGACGGCACGCGGGTAGCGTTGGTGCAGATGAAGCAAATACTGACTTAACCGAGCTGGATCAGCGGGTCATTGCATGTGGCTGAACGAGAAGGTCCACCCCCAGAGCACGAATGACCCTCAATACAGTGTCAAAACGAGGCTTCGCGCCAGGGCTCAGCGCCTTGTACAGGCTTTCTCTACCCAGCCCACTCTCCGTAGCAATATGTGTCATGCCCCGTGCACGAGCGATATGGCCAAGTGCTCGAATGATTTCCTCGGTATCGCCATCTGATAGCACCTGGCTAAGGTATTCACTGATTGCCTCATCGCTGCTCAACAAGGCTGCCATATCAAACGGGATCAATTTTTCGCTCATTTCATCTCCTTCAGCAGCTTTCTGGCTTTGAGGATATCGGCGGCCTGGGTGGCAGTAGCCAAGCGGCAAAGCTTTTCGTCTGTTCAACGAGAAACATCAAGTGGTCACCCAATCGTATCCTTATGGATACACCCCTTCAAGGATTGAAGCGACCCACTCTTTCGTTTTTGAGCTGAACCAGGAATTCAGGCACATCTGATAGGCTGGTCGGATTTTTCCCTTCGTTTCAGCTACAAAATCCCTTGCAACATTCAACCCTCGAACCTTCGACGAGCCTCGGCGTCCCATCCTGCATCCCCCGCGTTTCGAGGTGCCCCCGCGTGAAAGACGTCATCGCCCGCAAGTACCGCCTGGTGGTGAAGACCATCGGCTATATCGGCTGGTCGCTGTTCTGGCTGCTGATCTGGGATGTGCTGGTCACCATCGATTTCATGCTGTTCTTGAACAGCAAGTTCACCCTGCCACTGATCCCGCTGACCCTGCTGGGCTCAGCCTTGGTAGTGCTGGTGAGTTTTCGCAACAGCAGTGCCTACAACCGCTGGTGGGAGGCTCGCACCCTATGGGGGGCGCTGGTGAACAGTTCGCGCAGCTTCGCCCGGCAGACGCTGACGCTGATCGATGACCCGGATGACAGCCTGAACCCGGTCAAGGCCACCCTGCTGCGCCGGCATATCGCCTATGTGAACTGCCTGGCGGCGCACTTGAAAGGCGAAAGCTGCCCGGAGGAGCTGATGGCCTTCATCCCCCCGGCGGAGTTCGAACGGCGCAACCGCTCGAACAATTTCGCCAATGACATTCTCGGCGGCTCGGCAGCCTTGCTGGCGCGGGAATACCAGGCCGGGCGACTGGACAGCATTCGTCTGGCGCGACTGGAGTCGACGCTGGTAGACCTTTCTAACGCCCAGGGCGGCATGGAACGGATTGCCAATACGCCATTGCCCTACCCCTATGTGTATTTCCCACGGCTGTTCATCACCCTGTTCTGCCTGATCGTGCCGGTGGGGCTTGTGGAGTCGCTGGGCTGGTTCACGCCGCTGGCGTCGACGGTGGTAGGGTTCATGTTGCTGGCCATCGAGCGGATCGGCACGGACTTGCAGAGCCCGTTCAGGTTCAGCGAGCATCAGATCCAGATGGATACCATATGCGAGACGATCGAGCGTAACCTGGAGTCGATGCAGCGGGAGGCGCAGTGTGCCGAGGCTGTAGACGCCTGAGAGATGTCGGGGCTGCTTTGCAGCCCGGGCTTTCCGTCAGGCCCGCACATAGCGCTGACGCAACACATCACTCGACACATCCACCAGCAACACCAACACCAGCATACCGATGATCACCGTGCTGGCCTGGGCCTCCTGGAACAGGCTCAAGGTGGTGTACAGCATCTGCCCCAACCCGCCCGCCCCGACGAACCCGAGCACGCTGGCCATGCGGATGTTGTTCTCCCAGCGGTACAAGCTGTAGGCCAGCAACTGCGGCCACAGGTTGGGCAGGGTACCAAAGCAGAACGCCGCCACTTGGCTGCCCCCCTGCAAACGGATCGCCGCCGCCGGCTCGGGCGGGGCATTCTCAAGCGCCTCGGCAAACAACCGCCCCAGCACGCCAGCGGTGTGCAACGCCAAAGCCAGGGTACCGGCATTCGGCCCCAGCCCAGCCGCCAGCACAGTCAGCGCAGCCCACACCAGTTCAGGAATGGCACGCAAGGCATTGAGCAGCAAACGCGCGGCCCCTTGCAACGGCCAACCGAAGCGGCCCCCCGCAGGCAGTGCCAGCAACATCCCCACTACCATTGCCAACAAGGTGCCCATGCCAGACATGGCCAGGGTTTCCAGCGCCCCGCGCCACACCGCCTTGAGATGCCCCGCAGACAGATCCGGCTGCAGGAAGCGCCCGGCGTACTCGCCCATCTGCCCCAGCCCGCCATTGCCGACCAGTGCGTGCAGGTCCAACTCCAGGTATGCGAACGAGGCCACCACCGCTGACACGATGGCACCCAACAGCACCAAGTTGATCACCCGGTTCATGCCAGCCTCCAACGCAGCAGGCGGCTGAGCAGGTCGGCCAGGATCACCAGCAGCAAGAACGTCAACAGCATGCTCGCCACTTGCGCGCCCGCAAACATGCGCATCGACAGGTCGATCTGCTGGCCCAGCCCGCCGGCACCGACAAAGCCCATCACCACCGAAGCCCGCACCGCGCACTCCCAGCGGTACACGGTGTACGACACCACTTCGGAGGCAGCATTGGGCAGGATGCCGTAGAAAAACGCCGCCAGCCGGCCACTGCCCGCCTGCAACAAAGCATGCGCCGGGCGCTGGTCGACCGACTCGAATATTTCGGCGTAAACCTTGCCGAGCATGCCACTGTAGGTGATGGCGATAGCCAGTACGCCCGCCGTCGGCCCCAGCCCCACGGCGCGCACGAACAGCAACGCCCAGACGATCTCCGGCACGCTACGCAGGAAAATCAGCAGCCCGCGCACCGGCAGACGCAACAGTCGCGACCAGAACCCGGCCCGCCCGCCGCGTGAAGCGGCACGCAAGGACAAGGCACGGCTGGCCAACAAGCCAGCCGGGATCGCCAACAACAACGCCAGCGCCATGCCGGCAGTCGCCACGGCCAGGGTCTGCAAGGTGGCTTCATAGAGCAGTGCAAGAAAATCGGCATCATGTGCCGGCGGCCAGAAGGCGCTGGTAAAGCTGGCAATCTGCTGACGGTTGTCCGCCTGCAACAGCACCCCGGGGTTCAGTTCGCTTGTCAGGATAGCCGGCCACAGTACCGCTACCGCCAACAGGGCCAGCAGCAACCGCGGCAGCAGCGCGGGGTCGCGGGCGTCGGCCTTCAGCATCGCGGAATCTGCACGGTCAGGGTCGGCCCCTGGGTTGGCGGCGGAGCCAGTTGTTCGTTGGCGTATAGCGCGTCCAGCAGTTGCTCGGTGACCGCTTCGGCCGGGCAGTCGAACACAACCTGCCCTTCCCGAATGCCAATCACCCGCGGAAAATGCGCCAGCGCCAACTCTACGGCGTGCAGGCTCGCCACCAACGTCACGCCAGTGGCCTGGGCATGGCGATTGAGCAAGGCCAGGCTGTGGTCGGCCAACACCGGGTCCATGGCCGAGACCGGTTCGTCGGTCAGCAGCACCTGCGGACGCTGGTACAACGCCCGAGCAATGCCCACCCGCTGCAACTGGCCACCGGACAACTGCCCACACTGCACGAACAGCTTGTCGGCCAGGCCCAGTTCAGCCAACACCTGGCGCGCCCCCGGCACATCGCTGGGATACAGCAGGTTGAGCAAGCCGCGCAGCGTACCCCACTGCCCCAGGCGACCCGCCAGCACGGCGGTCACCACCCGCTGACGCGGTGGCAAAGGCGGCGACTGATGCACCAGGCCAACCCGCGCACGCAGTCGCTGGCGTGCCCTTGCCGACAGTGCCCAAGGTTGCTCGCCAAGCAACTCCAGGCGCCCACTGCTGGGCTGGATGGCCGTGGCCATCAGGTGCAGCAAGCTGGACTTGCCCGCCCCCGACGGCCCGATGATGGCGACACGCTCGCCCTGCGCGATACGCAGGCTCACCGCGTCAAGCGCGCGTACCTGGCCGTGGCGCAGGCTGGCACCGTGCAGATGAATTGCCGCATTCGAAGCTGTCACTTGAGCAGGCCGGCCTCGCGTGCAGCCTGTTCGGTGCCCTTGTAGTTCTCAGGCTTGGTCTCGATGAAGCGGCTGGCGGCCTGCAGGTCAAGGATCGCCTTGTGCTCCGGGTTGCTCGGGTCGAGGTCCAGGAAGGCTTTCTTGATTTTCTGCTTCAACGCCGGGTCCATGTTGCCGCGCACGGTCCAGTTGTAGTCAAAGTAGGTTGGGGTGGTGGCGAACACCTTCACCTTGGTGGTGTCGACCTTGCCGGCATCCACCAGTTTTTGCCACACGCTGGCGTTCAGCACGCCGCCATCGACCTTGCCAGCCTGCACCCAGGCCACGGTGGCATCATGGGCGCCAGAATAAGCCACGCGGCTGAAGTACTCTTCAGGCTTGATATTGTCCTGCTTGAGCATGAAGTAACGCGGCATCAGGCTGCCCGAAGTAGAGGAAATGGAACCGAAGGCAAACGACTTGCCCTTCAGGTCGCTCAGGCTCTTCACGTCGGGGTTGGCGGTGATGAACTTGGACGTGAATTGTGCGTCCTGCTCACGCTGTACCAGTGGCGTGGCGGTCGGGTCCTTCAGGTGCACCTGAACGAACGTGAAGCCCCCCAGCCAGGCCAGGTCGAGACGGTCTGCGGCCAGCGACTCCACCACCGCCGGGTAGTCCGCCACGGGTACGAACTTCACCTCCATGCCCAGTTGCTTGGCCAGGTACTCACCCAAAGGCTTGAACTTGCGCTGCAGTTCGGTCGGCGCTTCGTCGGGGATGGCGCTGACACGCAGCGTTTCTGCGGCCTGAACGACAGCGGCACAGCAAGACAGCACGAGGCCGGCGGCAAGCGCCAGGGGGCGGTTGAGCATGGGTGTTCTCCGGTTCAATAGCGGGGAAGTGCCGACACATTTGCCGACACCGGGAATTATAAGAGGCAAGGGCCTAAAGGCCAGCTTTGCTACAATCGCGCAACAATTTGACCTGCAGAGGTGCATATGAGCGAGCCGATTCGCCTGACCCAGTACAGCCATGGCGCCGGCTGTGGCTGCAAGATCTCCCCCAAGGTGCTGGACGTGATCCTCGCCGAAAGCGGCACCCAGGCCCTGGACCCGAAACTGTGGGTCGGCAATGCCTCGCGCGACGATGCAGCAGTGTACGCGCTGGACGACGAGCGCGGCGTGGTTTCGACCACCGACTTCTTCATGCCGATCGTCGATGACCCTTACGACTTCGGCCGCATTGCCGCCACCAACGCCATCAGCGACATCTATGCCATGGGCGGCGACCCGCTGATGGCCATTGCCATCCTCGGCTGGCCGGTCAACGTGCTGCCGCCGGAAGTCGCCCGCGAAGTCATCCGCGGCGGCCGCGCAGTGTGTGCCGAAGCGGGTATCCCGCTGGCCGGCGGCCACTCGATCGACGCGCCTGAGCCGATCTTTGGCCTGGCCGTCACCGGCGTGGTCAATAAACGCCACCTCAAACGCAACGACACTGCCAGCGCGGGCTGCCAGCTGTACCTGACCAAGCCCCTGGGCATCGGCATCCTCACCACTGCCGAAAAGAAGGCCAAGCTGCGAGTGCAAGACCAAGGCCTGGCCCGTGACTGGATGTGCACCCTCAATACGCCGGGCAGCCGCTTCGGCAAGCTGGACGGGGTCAAGGCCATGACCGACGTCACCGGCTTCGGCCTGCTCGGCCACCTGGTCGAGCTGGCCGAAGGCAGCGGCCTCACCGCACACCTGAACTACGCCGCCGTGCCACGCCTGCCTAGCGTCGACCACTACCTGGCCGAAGGCTGCATCCCCGGTGGAACCCTGCGCAACTACGACAGCTACGGGCACAAGATCGGCGCCCTCAGCGACGACCAGAAGCACCTGCTGTGCGATCCGCAGACCAGCGGTGGCTTGCTGGTTGCTGTTGCCCCGGAGGGTGAAGCCGAGTTCCTCGCTGTGGCTGCCGAACTGGGCCTGAAACTGTCCCCGATCGGCAAGCTGGTCGAGCGACAGAGCCATGCGGTCGAGGTGATCTGATGCGCCCCGACTGCACCGACTTCCGTCAGCTGTTCCTAGACGACGTGCCGATGATGGACATGCGCGCCCCCGTCGAATTCGCCAAAGGCGCCTTCCCTGGCGTGGTAAACCTGCCGCTGATGAACGACCAGGAGCGGCAGAAGGTCGGCACCTGCTACAAGCAGCAGGGCCAGGCCGCCGCTATCGCCCTGGGCCACCAGCTGGTCAGTGGCGCCACCAAGCAGGCTCGCCTGGAGGCCTGGGCAGCGTTTGCCAAGGCCCACCCAGACGGTTACCTGTACTGTTTCCGTGGCGGCCTGCGATCGCAGATCGTGCAGGGCTGGCTGCGCGATGAGGCGGGCATTCAGTACCCGCGTGTCAAAGGCGGCTACAAGGCCATGCGTACCTTTCTGCTGGAGACTACCCAGCAAGCGGTGGAGCAATGTGATTTCGTGCTGGTCGGTGGACTGACCGGTACCGGCAAGACCGATGTCCTGCACCAGCTGGACAACGTGCTCGACCTTGAAGGCCACGCCAACCATCGCGGCTCCAGTTTCGGCAAGCGCGCCACGGCACAACCGGCGCAGATCGACTTTGAAAACCAGCTGGCAATCGACGTGCTGAAAAAGCGCGCCCGCGGTATCGGGCAGTTCGTACTGGAAGATGAAGGCCGCATTGTCGGCAGCTGCACGGTGCCGCTGGAGTTGTACCAAGGCATGCAGCATTACCCGCTGGTATGGCTTGAAGACAGCTTCACCAACCGCGTGGAGCGCATCCTGCGCGACTACGTGGTCAACCTGAGCGCCGAGTTCAAGGCCGTGCATGGCGAGGAAGACGGTCCCCGGCTGTTTGCCGAGCGCATGCTGCAGAGCATGGCCAACATCTACAAGCGTTTAGGTGGAGAGCGCCATCAGCGCTTGTCCGAGATGCTGCGCGAAGCCCTGCAAGAGCAGCAGCGCAGCGGCGCAGTAGACCTGCACCGGGGCTGGATCGAAGGCTTGCTGAACGAGTACTACGACCCGATGTATGCCTACCAGCGCGCAGCCAAGGCCGAGCGCATCGAGTTTGCCGGGGATGCCGTGGAAGTGCGCGAGTACCTCAAGGCCCGGGCGCTGCGCGAACCGCGTAAATAGAACCAGCACCATGCAGTGCCCTGTAGGAGCGGGTTCACCCGCGAAGAAGGCAACGCGGTGCATGACACCGGCAAAGCCGGTGTTCGCGGATGAACCTGCGCCTGCAAATGTGGGCCAATCATGCCTGAACAGGCGCTACTGCCCAGGGCTAAGCACCCGCTCCAGCTCCGCAGCGCGGTCGCGGGTCATGTCCATGATGCAGGTGCCACCTTCCAGCTGCGCCAGGGTCCCGCCACTGGCCTGTACATGGAACTGGCAATTGCCATCACGGTAGGCCAGCCACTTTCGCTGCACATCCCGCAGGCTCTTCTGCTGCCCGGCATCCAGCTTGCCCATCAACTGCTTGTACACCCGGTTCAACCGCTGGTCCTGCACTTGCGTTTCGGCCCCGATGCACGCGTTCATGGCCACGGTGCTGGAGGCCTTGTCCATGCACTGCCCGTAGGCCGCCGTGTAATCGTCCGCCATCGCTACCGGTAGCACGCAAGCCAGTGCCAGGCCTGCCAGGTAATGCTTGATCATGCTAACCCTCCTTGTGGGTATCAAAGCGTCTGCGGCTGCTCCGGGGGCATCAGCACCTTGCCTGGCTCGAAGCGCAGCGAGGGCATTTGCGTCGCTGCATACAACGTTACCCCCAGGGCGGCAATCAAGGCGACATCAAGCCAGTTCCAGCCTGGCACGTCGTCAGCCCTTCGCGCCTTCCAGCAAAACCAGGCTTGCCCCAGGCAAAACACCACCATCGCGACCAGCCACAGGTAGAAGCCAGCACCAAAGCCGGTAAGGTCATGAAATTCATAGCTGCTGTTATCCGGCAAGCGGTCGATGCCAAAACTGCTGGCAGCCAGATACGCCGCCCCAAGCCCGGCCAGCAAGGCCAGCCGGCGAAACCGCCGATGTGCCAGGATGGCCAGGGCCAGCAGCGGGTTGGCAAACCATTGGTACAAGCCGAACGGCATGCCCCATGGCCCGTACAGCAGCATCTGCAGGGCCGGCATATGACGCTCGCCGCTCATCAGCGCGCCATCGAAGAACAGGGCGAGCAAATACAGCAGCAGGCTGATACTCAGGTAGAAAGCGGGCAAAGGGGATTCCTGAGAGAAACGGGACAGCCTACGACCTTAACCCAGGCCCTGCCCCGCTTCCAAACCCTCAATAGGTGCCGCGCAGGGTCACCATGAAGTTGCGTGGTTCACCATAGTAGTTGCCATAGGTCGAAGTACCCACGGTTTCGTAGTACTTCTTGTCGAACAGGTTGTTGCCGTTGAGCGTGACGTTCCAGTGATCATCGACACGGTATTCGACCAACGCGTTCCAGATCGCATAGCCGCTCTGGTCGAAGTCGAACGGTACGTTTCGCTCAACCAGCGCGCCGCTGCTGTCGTAGCGATTCACTGTACCGCTCATGTACGTGGCGCTTTGCACCTGCACGCCGCCGCCGACCTTGAAGTCGCTGAGGATACCCGGCAGCCGGTAGGTGCTGTACAGCTTGAACAGGTGCTTTGGCATCACCGTGCTCAGCGGTGCATCGGCGCTGCGGTTGCGGTTCAGGTTGAAGGTGTAGCCCCCCACCAGCATCCAGTCCGGCAGCAGCTCGCCAGACAGCTCCATGTCGATGCCCTTGCTCACCACCTTACCGTTGGACACATAGCAGCAGCTGCCCGAGAAGCCGGCGTTGGTGGCCAGGAAGTTCGGGTCTTGCACCGCTTCGTTTTCGCGGGTGCTGTAGTACAGCGCCACGCTGGCGTTGAGTGCGCCGTTGAACAACTCACCCTTGAGGCCGGTTTCGTAGGTTTTGCCGGTCATGGGCTCAAGCGGCGAACCGCTTTGCGCAGGGCCGCTGATTCGGCTGGACTGCGGTTTGTAGATTTCCGAATAGCTGACGTATGTCGACCATTGATCGTCAAGGTCGTAGACCAGGCCACCGAACGGGGTGACCTTCGTGCCTATACGCTGCTCCGGGCTGGAGATACTTGCTGGCGAGGTCAGGTTGTTGGTGTAGGTCTGCCAAAAGTGGAAACGCTGTGCACGCGCCCCGACAATCAGGTGCAGGGGTTCAGCCAGCTGCAAACGCAGGCTGCCGTACAGGCCGTACTGGCGTTGCGAGTTGGGGCTGTAGTCGCGCTTGTAGTCACGCCCGTTGCCGGGGTCGTCGAACGCTGAGCTGTCGGGGTCGAATACGTTGGCCGGCGCGCCCGAGGCGGCATAAGGCGCAGTGCCCAGCCACCGGCTGTCGATCTTCTGGTAGTCGGCACCGAAGACCACTTCATGGTCCAGACCAAAGGCCTGGAAATGGCCAGAGACGTTACCGTCATACAGATGCTGCTCGTTCTCCTGGCGGGTCGAGGTGCCGTACCAGGTCGCCCCGGTATTGGTTACCGGGTCTACTGCATTCAAGGTGGTCGCCGTCTTGAACAGCCCAAGGTCCCAAGTGTTGGTGTAGCTGAGGTTGAGCTTCCAGTCGTCGTTGAATCGGTGGTCCACCTTGGCGAAGTACTCGCGCGCGGTGGCGTCGAGGTAGGCCCAATTCTTGGTCAGGCCGGTATGCCGTGGCAGGTTCAGGTCAGCACCATTGCTGTAGCGCGGCACCGCGCTGTTGCTGCCGGTTTCGTGGGACTTGTTGTAGCGAGCACCGAAGGTGAGCATGGTGTCGTCCGTAACGTCCGCCTCCAGCACGCCATACACCAACGGCCGCTCGGTGGCGCGGTTGTCGGTGAAATACTGGCGATCGGTGTTGGACATCACCAGGCGGCCGCGCAGGCGGCCATCCCAGCCCAGCGGGCCGGACAGGTCGAACTCCTGGCGATAGTTGTCCCAGCTACCGGCCGACAGGGTCAGCTTCAGCTGGTTAAAGGAAGTCGGCCGCTTGCGCACCATGTTGATGATGCCACCCGGGTCACCCGAGCCACCATACAACGCAGCAGTACCGCGCAGTACCTCGATATGGTCGAACTCGGCCAGTTCGAAGATGTTCGACGAATAGAACGAACCCATGGCGGTGCCCAGCGCCTGCGGTGCAGCGCCGTCGATCTGCAGGTTCTGGATACTGAAACCACGCGAGATGAAGTCCTGGGTGCGGAAGGTGGTGCTCTGGGTGACGATGCCCGGCGTCACTTTCATCGCCTGGTTGATGTCGGTCAGTTGCTGGTCTTCAATCAGCTGGCGGGTCACGGTCGACACCGATTGCGGCGTCTGGCGCAGGCTGGTCGGGGTCTTGGAGCCAACGCTGATCAGGCCCGGTGCGTAGGAGCCGGTGTTCTCGGTACTCTGGCCCATGCCCTGCCCGGCTACTGTGGTCACGCCAAGTTCCATCGCCTCACTGCTCACCGCCGCTTGCGGCTCGGCCACCAGCCGGTAGCCGTTATCGCTACGCTCTACCCGGTAGCCACTGCCGGCCAGCAACACGGCAAAACCGCTGTCCACCGAATACAGGCCATGCAGGCCGTTGCTTTGCAGGCCGGCCAGTGCTTCAGGGGTAAAGGCCAGCGACACGGCGGCTTGCTGGGCATAGCTGCCAAGCGCCTGGGCGAGGTTGCCAGCAGGCACTTCGAAGCTACGGCGGGCAGCCTCCTCGGCGACGGCTGGCAGGGCCGCAACGGATAGGGCCAGCCCGGCACAGGAAAGGCGCAAGGCCAGGGCTAGCGGGCTGAGGACGGGGTGGCCAGGGAATCGGCGCATGGTGGATCGGCGCATGGTGGATCGGCTCCTTGTTCTTGATCGGTTGGCCTCTTGTCTGACGGGCCACTTCGCAGAAGCGGAACCACCTGGATCAATTTTCTCGTGAGACGGGTTCGACCGTGGTCCACCAGCGGCCAACGCCGCCGATACGAATCGGCAGCGCCTCGGCCAGCAGGCGCAGGGCCCTTTCGCTGTCATCCAGAGGCAATACCGCCGACACCCTGATCGCCTGCATTGCCTGGCGGTCGAAGCGCAGCACGCCACGGCGTTGCTCAGCCAAGGCATCGAGCACCTGGTCGAGCGGTACGCCGTCGGCCACCAACTGGTGATGCTGCCAGGCTCGATCGACCCGCGCCGGTTCGATGGCCGGCAACGGGCCAAGCCCGTCACGCGCCACCCATGCCCGCTCGCCCGGGCCGACGACCAACTGATCGCCGGACACGGCAGTGCGCGCCTCGACCCGGGACTCAAGCATGGTCAGCTCGCTGCGAGCGTGGCCTTGGCTGACCACGAAGCGCGTCCCCAGAGCCTTGAAGCTGCCTTCGTCGGTCTGTATCACGAAGGGTCGCGTCGGGTCATGGCTGACATCTACCAGCACCTGGCCATGCAGCAGGCGGATGCGCCGCTCGCCAGTGCTGAACTCGACATCCACGGCAGAGTTGCCCGCCAAGGTCAGCTGCGAGCCATCTTCCAAGGTTTGGCTGCGCCACTCCGCCGGCGCGGTATGCAAGTCGGCCAGCCAGTCGCGCGGCGCTCCACCGGAAAGGCTCAGTGTGCCCAGCAAGGAGATTGCCAGGGCCAAACCGAGCAAAGTGCGCCGTGCACCCGAGCCTGAAGCCGAAACCTGTGCGCCGGCGCGCAGCCCGGCGCCCACCGGTCCGCGTTGCTCGCGCAGTGCCTGCACCTGGCTGATCACCCCTTGCATGCGGCGCAAGGTGGCGCCGTGGCGTGGGTCGGCCTGCAGCCAGGCGTCGAACTCGCGCGCCTCGTCGGCATCCAGTTCACCCTCGCCCAGGCACAGGGCCCATTCGGCAGCTTCCTGTTCGATACGCGAGGGATTCACGGTTCGGCAATGTCCAGCGTGCGGTGGCAATGGATCAGGGCCTGGGCCAGGTACTTGCGCACCATGCGTGGGGAAATCTGCAGGCGTTTGGCAATCTGAGGCTGGGTCAGGTCGTCCAGGTAGTAACCGACGAAGGCCTCGCGAGCATTCACGTGCAGGCCTTCCAGCAGGAAAGCGATCTGCTCCAGCGCTTCGAGGGTGATGAGGACGCTTTCGGGAGATTGGTGCCCCTCCAGGGCCTCGGCAGCCAAGGCAAGTTCGCTGAGGTAGGCCTCTTCGATTTGCTGTCGGCGCACCCGGTCGATCAACAGGCGGCGTGCAGTGGTACTGAGGTAGGCGCGTGGCTCGCGCATACCCAGCAAGGCATCACGCGAGGCCAGGATGCGCACGAAGGTGTCCTGGGCCAGGTCGGCTGCGCTGTGCGAACAACGCAGCTTGCGACGTAGCCAGCTGAAAAGCCAGCCATGGTGCTCGCTGTACAGCTGTTCAAGCGGGTACGGGCTCGGTGAGTCGGCTACGGGCATGGGGCACCGGGACACAAGTGAGAATTGTTCCCGAATAGTAGCTATTCGCCGTAAGACTATGCAACAGGTGGTTCGAGCAACAAGCCGTAAATGCCAGAGTCGGACAGCTCACCCGCCACGCACCATCGCGCCCGCAAGGTGCCCTCCAGCACGAAGCCCTGCCGCTCAAGGGTGCGTGCCGAGCCTTGGTTGCGCGGATCGATTTCGCCTTCCAGGCGGCGCATGTGCAGGGTGTGGGCGAGGTAGTCGATGAAGCAGGTCAGAGCCTCGTCCATGTAGCCCCTGCCCTGCACGGCGCTGGCCAGGCAGTAGCCTATTTCGCCACGGCGGGAAATGTCGTCGATGTTGAACATCTGGACCATGCCGATCAGTTCGCCGTTGTCGCGGCGGTACATGCCGAGCTTGAGTTGGTCGCCATTGGCATAGGCTTCGCGGTCGGCGGCCAGGGCGCTCTCGGCTTCAGCCAGGTCTTGCCAGGGTGCATGGTGCCAATAGCGCATGACCTCGGGGTCGGCCATGATCGCCAGCCACTGCGCGGCATCGGCATGGCGCATGGGGCGCAGTTGCAGGCGTGGGCTGTCGAGGCAGAGGTCACTGGGGAAACTGCGGGGTGGGGTCACGCCGGATCTCCTGTCCATTGCTGGGGAGATGACAGTTTAACGTCAAGTAACGCACTGAAGCATCCGCTCGTTTCACCATTGCTCGTCCAGAAGTCAACCGGAGCAGGGTCTGGTCACACCGAAACCTGATAGAAATGCCAGTTGCATTCTTTTTTTAAGAGGACCAGTTTTGGGAACTCATACCGTATCAAGCAATTAATCGATTTAAACCTGCAGCGGGAGCATCCAATGAATTACAGTCCCTACGGATTTACCTCGTACGCGCTGCAAGTTTCAACCATGCTCTTTTTCAACGGAGAATACCTCGATAAGCTAACCGGGCTATATTCGCTTGGTAACGGCCATCGCGCCTTCAGCCCGACAATAATGAGATTTTACTCACCTGATTTACAAAGCCCCTTCTTGCAAGGGGGAGTGAATTGTTACTGTTACTGCTCTGGCGACCCCATAAATTTCAGCGACCCCACCGGTCAGCATCGGAAACCGTTGAAGCGAATCAACGCGAACGCGAATCGCCCCCCCACCCATTCAGGCAACCCGACTCGCGTTACGCTTGAAATCTTTGAGCGAAACGCTGAGAACACTTCCCAGTTAGCGCAACGATTCAATAGGCTTAAATACGATGCGTCTAGAAAATACCTACGATTCCGTCGGGCCATGCAGGAATCCATCACGGCAGCCCACGCTTCAACAACTGATGCATCAGTAACGCAGCATCTGCAAGCTGCTAAGCAAAACTCACAGCAAGCCACACACTACAAGACGTTGATGGAGCAGCACTCTGCTTCTGAGCAAAGCGTGATCAATGCCCTGCGCCGTATTGTTGCCGAAAGCCAAGAGTTTCGGAGGGACGCCAAAGAGAATATCGCTCCGTTGCCCGCTAGCGCCCAAACCGCACAAGCAGATATCCGATTACCCGAACCGACCCGGGCCACCATCCGGCCGTTCCATTACCGGTAACAGGAACTTGCGAGCCTTTACACACATATAGATACTGACCATTCAATTTCATGTGTCTGTCTGCAACCTGATGGCCCTATCACCGGCCAACCAGCTCCACACAGCGTCCCCACAATACCTGTGCTCTGTGCAGTACCTGTCGGCTGGCTAGCCGACATAGGGCGGGCACAGGCTAACGGAATACGCTCAGGCCACCTCAGCCCCATCATCCGGCCAATGCGGCTCGTTGGCCTCTGGCGGGGTCAGCGGCGGCAAACCATACGCCGCCCGCGCATCATCACAGCTCGGGTTATGCACCCCACCCTCCCACGACGCATCAAACTCGCGGCACGGGCTGGAACGGTTGGCGTAAATGGTACAGGCCACTTCCTTTCCGATCTCGCCCTGAAGGCTGACACAGCGGCAAGGCTTGGCATCGGTGCCGATCATGGCAACGCGGGTGGGGTTGATCTGCACCACCAGGTCGTCCGGCACAACGCCCCCGGCAGACTGGCATTCGCCCCAGAAGAAGGACACACGGAAGTACCCGCAGCAGGCGCCGCAGTCAAGGCAAGGGTTATATTCAGACATGATGTCACGGAGGGAAGGTTGTTGTTATCGGGGCTGGCCCGCGGCGCCATTTTTAATCCAAGCAGGGGCCGCTGGATAGAGGGGGACTGCAAAAAAAAATGCCGCTGATCCGGCTGCTGAACAAGGACGACCAGAGCCTTTGCCGGCCGCCCCCCTTTCAGTTAGCAGATGGGCTGGTAAGTTTCAGCATCCCAGCGTTGCAAACCCAGGCCTGCGCTCGGCTCGTAGCCACCTCCCTGCACCTTGCTGAATTGAGTATGCGCCTCACCACAATGCACCAGACGATCGTTCTCATCGCCCTCGGTGAGTACCGTGTAAGACTTACTGCGCATGGCCTGATACTGCCTGTCGGCGGCCGCCATGACCTGGTGATACTTCATCAACTGGCTGCTGCTCAAGGCCAGACGTTTGTCCAGGTGCACGCCCCAGCGGGTCAGGCAAACCTCGGCAAAGTGGCGAACGATCAGCCCAGGTTCAGCCAGCACCTTGCCATCGCCTGCGCCATCAGCCGAGGCATTGCCCACCAGCGTGGCATGGCGACCCGGCATCGGATAAACGCATATCCTTGTCCCTTTGGCGACCGAAGGGATCACGCAGGCAAATCCTTTGGAACGCTCATCCCTTGAGTAGAAGCCTACGTACTCTTTGACGTTATCCGCCAAGGTTACGCGCTCGCCCTGTACGTTACCGACGCCAGGCACCGGGTCGATGGCAAATATGTTCACCGGTATGCCCCGCAATACAGGGTCTTGCGCCATGGCATTGGCCAGCATGTGGCAGCTGATCCCTCCCCTGCTCCAGCCCACCAGGTTGACCTGGGTTGGCAGGCGCGGCTTGCGGAACATGCTGATGATGCGCTCCTGCAGTTCCTGCGGGGTTGGGTGGCGATCGCCGTAGTCGTAGGTTCGCCAGAACCATGAGGCGGAGGAAGACACATCCGGAATCGGCACGCCGGCAGCTTTCAGCCGCTCGTATTCTTGCTCACTGAGTTTGGTGCGCCGCCAGCTGCTTTCACCTTTGATGACCTGCAGCACATGGTTGACGTTCTCCTCCCAGCCGCGGCCAAACAGCTGGCCGGTCCAGTTGAAATAGCCGCCGGGTTCGACGAACAGGTTGTCATCCTGAAGGTTGCCGCTGCCTGGGCCGTCGACGGCGATCCAGTGGGCAAATTCCCGGCTCTGGTCGTTGCTGGCCAGGGTCGAGACCAGCTCGCCATTCCAGAAGTTGGGATTGGCGTCGTCGAAACGGTGCGAGCCAGTGCCGCAGAAGTAGGCGGTGAAGACACTCATGGGGTATCTCTTTGGTGAGAAATGAGTGCTGAAGGTAGGCGTAGGGGTAACCCGCAGGCAGGCGGAAAGCTCACCCAAGAGGCAGTTGGGGCTGCTTCGCAGCCCCAATGGGCTTACTTGCGAGCCAAACCATCAGCCCGGAACATTTGCCGGATCCCGCGGATGGCCTGGCGAATACGGTCTTGGTTCTCGATCAACGCAAAGCGCACATGGTCGTCCCCATAGTCACCGAAACCGATCCCCGGCGACACGCAGACCTTGGCCTCGGCCAGCAGCTTCTTGGAGAACTCCAGCGACCCCAGGTGCGCATACTCCGGCGGGATCTTCGCCCACACGTACATCGACGCCTTGGGGTTCTCGACCATCCAGCCCAGTTCGTGCAGCCCTTTGACCAGCAGGTTACGGCGCTGGCGATACTGCTCGGCAATGTCGCGCACGCACTGTTGATCGCCTTCCAACGCGGCAATGGCTGCGACCTGTAGCGGGGTGAAGGTGCCATAGTCGTGGTAGCTCTTGATCCGCGCCAGGGCGCTGACCAACTCGGGGTTGCCGACCATGAAGCCGATGCGCCAGCCGGCCATGTTGTAGCTCTTGGAGAGGGTGAAGAACTCCACCGCAATGTCCTTGGCACCCGGCACCTGCATGATCGACGGGGCTTTCCAGCCGTCGTAGACGATATCGGCATAGGCCAGGTCATGCACCACCAGTACGTTGTACTGCTTGGCCAGGGCCACCACGCGCTCGAAGAAGTCCAGCTCCACGCACTGGGCGGTCGGGTTGGACGGGAAGCCCAGGATCATCATCTTCGGCTTGGGGATGGACTCGCGAATGGCCCGCTCAAGCTCGTTGAAGAAGTCCACTCCCGGCACCAGCGGCACCGAACGCACCTGGGCACCGGCAATCACTGCGCCGTAGATGTGGATCGGGTAGCTGGGGTTGGGCACCAGCACCGTGTCGCCCTGGTCGAGGGTGGCCAGCATCAGGTGGGCCAAGCCCTCTTTCGAGCCGATGGTGACGATGGCTTCGCTTTCCGGGTCGATGTCGACCTCGTAGCGGTCCTTGTACCAGTTGGAGATTGCTCGGCGCAGGCGCGGGATGCCGCGAGAGGTGGAGTAGCCGTGGGTGTCTTCACGCTGGGCGACCTGTACCAGCTTCTCGACGATGTGCGGCGGGGTGGCGCCATCGGGGTTGCCCATGCTCAGGTCGATGATGTCCTCGCCACGACGGCGGGCAGCCATCTTGAGCTCGGCGGTGATGTTGAAGACGTAGGGGGGGAGACGATCGATGCGCGCAAAGCGGCGCGGCGAACCTGGGTTGGCCATGGCTTCCTCTGAGTACGTAAGCGCCCGGAACCGTCCGAGCGACGTTGGCCGATGTGGCGGCCCGAATCAGAAGATAGTGCCGAAACAGGATCCTTGTAAAGGATAATTTCCTGTTTTGTTAGATCTTTTCAGATCTATTGTTTGAAAATCAGAGATTTATATTTTCCTGTGC
>NZ_JBICJR010000004.1:0-506 GCF_043103245.1 Pseudomonas sp. YQ_6 | reverse complement strand
ACCGAGGTCTGGTCGGCCGTGATGGTGACTTTGACCAAGTCGCCTTCGTTGCCCGGCGTACCTGGCTCGTCGGTCACGGTAGTGCTGACCGGGGTTTTGTCGAGTGTCAGTTGCTCGAACTTGCCAACGTCCGCACCTTCAACGGTAGCGATCGACATCACGACAGGGTCGTTAGCGCCGACGTAGACGTTGTCCGGGGCAGCCACGGTGGCAGTACCCACGGTGCCGTTGGCCGGCACAGTGATGACGGTTTTGCCGTCGCTCAGGGTGAAGGTCAATGCACTGTGGTTGTTGATCGGCAGGCCGTCTTTGTTGGTCAGCGTGATGGTGTAAGTGATCTCACCGCCTTCGGTCACCGACGGGGTCGCGGTCAGCTTGGCCACCACTTCGTCGGTGGTGTCGGTCACTTGAACAGTAGCCGCACCGCCCAGTTGCAGGTTCTCGAACGTTGCGCCGGTGGCGTCTACCGCCGAGTTGATGCCCAGGCTGATCTGGCCAGCATCGTT
>NZ_JBICJR010000048.1:0-14945 GCF_043103245.1 Pseudomonas sp. YQ_6 | reverse complement strand
CGCTGGGTTTGAAAGCCGTGCTTGGACCGCGTCGCGCTATGCGCGACAATAGCGATCATTTTCGGAGCCCCCCATGACCGATTTCACCCCCGACGCCATCCTCGATGCCACCGGCCTGAACTGCCCGGAACCCGTGATGATGCTGCACCAGCACGTACGCAACCTGGCCGCCGGCGGCCTGCTCAAGGTCATCGCCACCGACCCGTCGACCCGCCGCGACATCCCCAAGTTCTGCAACTTCCTCGGCCACGAGCTGCTGCAGCAGCAAGAGGACGCCGGCACTTTCCTGTACTGGATCCGCAAGAAAGCCGACTGAATCGCTCTGGAACACGCCCGGCGTTGCGCCTACACTGCGCTCCCCAGACAGGAGAGCGCCATGCTGATAGTTGCCGACGAGAACATCCCGCTGCTCGATGCCTTCTTCCAGGGTTTCGGTGAAATTCGCCGCTACCCTGGCCGAAGCCTCGATGCTGCCAGCGTCAAGGATGCCGATATCCTGCTGGTGCGCTCCGTGACCAAGGTCGACCGTCAGCTGCTCGAAGGCAGCCGTGTACGCTTTGTCGGCACTTGCACCATCGGCACTGATCACCTGGACCTGGATTACTTTGCAGAAGCTGGCATCCGCTGGAGCAGCGCACCTGGCTGCAATGCCCGCGGCGTGGTCGATTACGTGCTGGGCAGCCTGCTGACCCTGGCCGAACTGGATGGCGTGGCATTGCCTGAACGCGTGTATGGCGTAGTGGGCGCGGGTGAAGTGGGTGGCCGCCTCGTGCGGGTGCTGCATGGCCTGGGCTGGAAGGTGCTGGTGTGCGACCCGTTGCGTCAGGCCGCCGAGGGCGGCGACTACGTCAGCCTCGAAACCATCCTGCAGCAGTGCGATGTGATCAGCTTGCATACCCCGTTGCAACGCGGCGGCCAGCACCCGACCTGGCACCTGCTGGGGCAGGCGCAGCTGGCACAGTTGCGCCCGGGCGCCTGGCTGTTAAACGCCAGCCGTGGCCCGGTAGTGGACAACGTGGCCCTGCGCGAGCTGCTGCTGGACCGTGAAGACGTGCACGCGGTGCTGGATGTGTGGGAAGGGGAGCCGCAGGTCGACCTGACGTTGGCCGACCTGTGCACCCTCGCTACGCCGCACATTGCCGGCTATAGCCTCGATGGCCGCCAACGTGGCACGGCGCAGATCTACCAAGCGCTTTGCCGCTTCCTCGGTGTGAACGAGCAGGTGCGACTGGCCGAGCTGCTGCCCAAACCACCGCTGGCGCAGATCGAGCTGGATGCCAGCACCGACCTGTCATGGGCCATGGCCACCCTGTGTCGCGCCGTGTATGACCCGCGCCGTGATGATGCCGATTTCCGCCGTAGCCTGAGCGATGATCCGCAGCAACAGCGAGCGGCGTTCGACCAGTTGCGCAAGCAATACCCACCTAGGCGCGAGATCGAGGGGCTGGCAGTGCGCTTGCACGGGGAGGCGCCGCAGTTGGCACAGTTGGTCAGTGCCTTGGGTGGGGTGTTGGTCTAAGCAAGCCTTGTCTTGATCTTGCAGGTAGGTGCGGTTGCCCGTTGGGGCGGCCAAGCCCACTGGCTGGGCAGATAAAAACCCGGCGCAAGCGCCGGGTTGCAAAGAATTCGCCGATCAACCTTTGCGTACGCGCTCGACACGGCTTTCTTCCAGGGCCTTGCAGGCCTGCTGGATCATCTGCTCGGTGATCGGCACTTCGCGCCCCTTGGCGTCGATGATCGAACCGCATACTTGCTGTTGCGGGGAGGTCTGGGGCTTCTGGTTATCACTGCCATGCTGCAAGCTCATGCACTGTCTCCTCTTCAGGTTCAAGCTCAGGGTAGCCCTGCGCCGTGACTGGCCTGTGACAGCTTCCGGGTCACGGCAGCAACAGTCCAGCAGAAACCCTGTGAAAGCTCCATAAGCTGTTTAGATCGATGCGTTATAGCAACCTTCATGCAGTCTCCCGACCGGGATGAGTGGTAGGCTGCCGCTTCCCCACCTTTTGTGGTCGTCGTCATGCCCGAATCGGTTTCCCCGCGCCAACGCCGCGCCTTGCGCCTGGCTTGGCAGTTCGTTCGCCCTTATCGCCGCCAGGTGCTGCTGGCATTGCTGGCGCTGGTGGTCACCGCTGCCATCACCCTGTCGATGGGCCAAGGTATCCGCCTGCTGGTGGATCAAGGCTTCATGACCCGCTCCGCGCACCAGCTCAATCAAACCATCGGGCTGTTCCTGCTGCTGGTGCTGGCGCTGGCGGTGGGTACCTTCAGCCGTTTCTATCTGGTGTCGTGGATTGGCGAGCGTTGTGTGGCCGATATCCGTCGTGCTGTCTTCAATCACCTGATCGGCCTGCACCCAGGTTTTTTCGAGGACAACCGCAGCTCCGAGATCCAGTCTCGGCTGACTGCGGACACCACCTTGCTGCAATCAGTGATCGGTTCATCGCTGTCGATGTTCCTGCGCAATGCGCTGATGGTCATTGGCGGTGTGGTATTGCTGTTCATCACCAACCCCAAGCTCACCAGCATCGTGGTGGTAACGCTGCCGCTGGTGTTGGCACCGATCCTGTTGTTCGGCCGTCGTGTGCGCAGCCTGTCGCGGCAGAGCCAGGACAGGGTCGCCGATGTGGGCAGCTACGTGGCTGAGACGCTGGGGCAGATCAAGACCGTGCAGGCCTACAACCACCAGGCGCACGACCGCGAACTGTTCGCCGATACGGTCGAAGCAGCGTTTACTGTTGCCCGCAAGCGGATTACACAGCGTGCCTGGCTGATTACCCTGGTGATCGTTCTGGTGTTGGGGGCGGTGGGGGTGATGCTGTGGGTCGGCGGCATGGATGTGATCGCCGGGCGTATATCCGCAGGCGAGCTGGCTGCATTCGTGTTCTACAGTCTGATCGTCGGCAGCGCCTTCGGTACCCTCAGTGAGGTGATCGGCGAACTGCAACGGGCCGCGGGTGCCGCTGAGCGCATTGCCGAACTGTTGGCAGCGCGAAGTGCCATCCTGCCGCCCGCCGAGGCGCAGCTGCTGCCACAGCAGCGGGCCAGCGGGCGAATCGAACTGCAGCAGGTGGTGTTCGCTTACCCCTCACGGCCCACGGTGGCAGCTGTCGACGGCCTGAGCCTGACCATCGAGCCCGGGCAGACCGTCGCCCTGGTTGGCCCTTCCGGGGCAGGCAAGTCGACCCTGTTCGATTTGTTGCTGCGCTTTTACGACCCACAGCAAGGGCGCATCCTGCTCGATGGCCAGCCGGTTACCGAATTTGATCCCGACCAGCTACGCCGGCAGTTCGCTTTGGTGGCACAAAACCCCTCGCTGTTCCGTGGCACAGTGGAGGCCAACATTCGTTATGGCCGGCCCGAGGCGACCTTGGCCGAAGTCGAAGCAGCAGCCCGCGGCGCCCATGCCGACGAATTCATCCGGCAACTGCCCCAAGGCTACCAGACACAACTGGGGGAGGGCGGCATCGGCCTTTCTGGCGGGCAACGCCAGCGCCTGGCGATTGCCCGGGCCTTGCTGGTCGATGCGCCGATCCTGTTGCTCGACGAAGCCACCAGTGCCCTTGATGCACAAAGCGAATACTTGATCCAGCAAGCGCTACCCAGCCTGATGGCCGGCCGTACCACGCTGGTGATCGCCCATCGCCTGGCCACGGTGCAGCATGCCGAGCGCATCGCGGTCATCGACCAAGGCCGGCTGGTGGCGGTCGGCACCCACCGTCAGTTGATCGAGGACAGCCCGCTGTATGCGCGGCTGGCAGCGCTGCAGTTCACCACGGGCTAGCGTGTCGTGGCTTTGTAACATTTCTGTAGTAATTGCCTGAGAAGATTTGCCTCAACTGTTGCGTAAGTGCTCGACCTGGCTGCCATTGCGTAATGGCAGCTTTTTTTTGGCCTGCCAGTAATGAGGCTGTACAGCGGCCTCAGCCTACTCCCTCTGGTTCCGAGACCCTCGATGTTGCGTAAATCCCTCAGAGTGCAAATTCTCTCGCTGCTCGGCGGCAGTGTGCTGGCGATGCTGCTGATCGCCCTGGTGTGTTTCCAGTTCCTGTCGTCCAGCGTGCGTGGCTACGCCGAGCTGGTCGACGGGCCGCTGCGGGCCTCGCAATTGATTGACGAAGCCAACCTGCAGTTCAAGATCCAGGTGCAGGAATGGAAGAACGTGCTGCTGCGCGGGCGCCAGCCTGCGGAGATGGACAAGTACTGGCAGCAGTTCCAGGCCCGCGAACAGCAAGTACAGCAACTGCTCGGGCAATTGATCGACAACAGCGATGCCAGGCTCAAGGTGTCGCTGCAGCAATTGCGCGACAGCCACCGCCAGTTGGGCCAGGCCTATGCGCAAGGCCGCCAGGCCTTCCTTGCGGCAGGCGGCGACCCGGTAGCGGGCGACCGGGCGGTCAAAGGCGTGGATCGTGCCGCCAGTGAGCAGATGAGCGAACTGGTCGAGCAACTGCGCGCCGATGCTCGCCAGCGTGCAGCCAGTATCAATGCCAGTGCCGAGCGCACGGTATGGTTGGGCCTGGTGGTGATGCTGGCTTCTGCGGGGCTGGTGGGGCTGCTCAGCCTGTGGCTGGTCAACCGAAGCTTGATCGAGCCGATCCGCCAGTTGATCGAGTACGTCGCGCAGCTCAGCCAGGGCTGCTTTGCTGCCCGGGTCGACAGCCGTCGGGAGGATGAGCTGGGGCGCCTGGCGCGAGCGGCCAACACCCTGCGTGACTTCCTTGCCGATACCGTCGGCCGGCTGCAGGACAACGCTCAGGAGCTGGAAGGTGCCAGCGGCCAGTTGCGCAGTATTGCCGGTGATATGGCCCGCGGTACTCATGACCAGTTCCAGCGTACCGACCAGGTGGCCACGGCCATGCACGAAATGTCCGCCACTGCCCAAGAGGTCGCTCGCCACGCCGCCGAGGCTGCCCGCGCGGCCGATGACGCCGACCACAGCGCCCAGGCCGGCGAGCAGGTGATGCAGCAGACCATCGACATCATCGGGCTGGTCAACCGCGAAATCGCCGGCACGGCAACGGTAATTCGCGATCTGGAGCATGACAGCACACGGATAGGCAAAGTGCTGGAAGTGATCCGCGGCATTGCTGAACAGACCAACCTGCTGGCGCTTAACGCGGCCATCGAAGCAGCCCGTGCTGGCGAAGCCGGGCGTGGTTTTGCGGTGGTCGCCGATGAAGTGCGTAGCCTGGCCCAGCGCACGGCAGCGTCGATTGCAGAAATTCACCAGATCATCGAGGCGGTACAGTCGGGGGCTGTGGAGGCGGTCAAGGCCATCGAAAGTGGCCAGCAACGTAGCCGGGAAGGGGCTGAGCAGGTCGAGCAGGCCGGCCAGATGCTGCAACGTATCACCCAGGCGGTGGAGGCGATCCGCGACATGAACCGGCAGATCGCCACAGCGGCCGAGGAGCAGACCAGTGTGGCTGAAGATATCTCGCGCAACCTGATCGAAATCACCCGAATTGCCACGGCCAACCAGGAAGCGGTGCAGCATACCGAGCAGGCGGGGCAGCGCCTGCATGGTTTGTCAGGGCAGTTGGGCGAAGTCACCTCCCGCCTGAGTGCCTGACTGGATCTGCAGGGGTTGCAGGTGCCCATATAGGCTGAAACCGCGCACTGACGTATTTTTCGCACACAACAAAAAGCCCGCACATGGCGGGCTTTCTGACAAGGATTTGGTCGGAGAGACAGGATTCGAACCTGCGGCCTTCTCGTCCCGAACGAGACGCGCTACCTGGCTGCGCTACACTCCGATGAACAAAATCCTACTGCATCCCGTTTTTGCTCGCAAGCCCTTGTTGTTTAAAGGGCCATAGCCTGAACGGGGCCTTGATCAGAGCTCTTTGACGGTGCGGATCTGGTCCTTGTTCAGGCGTGTGCGCTTGCCGTCGAGTTGCTCGAATTCATAGAAGCCAGAGTCTTCGTCGTAGGACGGTTTGTCGGTTGCCTGGATCTCCCGGCCATCGTTCAGGGTAATGACGGTTGGGGTCGAGCAGCCAGCAAGGGCGCCCAAACCCAAGGCAAGCAGGAAGGCGGGTAGGGTCCGTTTGATCATCGTGTTTCTCCAAGTGCGATGGTGCTAGATGACATTTATGACGCAGGACGTTAGTGCAAGTTCACTCCAAGTGCAGCATAGCGACTAATTTGTCCCCTTGACCCAAGGCAAGGCTTAGGGGGGCAACGCTGGAAAAGGTGCGCTGTGATATAACTGCGTCCATCTCATCCTGTTGTGACGGACACCCATGAAAGCCAAGGCAGATACCCCCTTCGTGGCGCTAAGCATCGCCGTACTCACGGTCAGCGACACCCGTACCTTCGACACCGACACCTCTGGCCAGATGTTCGTCGACCGCCTGAGCGCCGCCGGTCACCGCCTTGCCGAGCGCGTGCTGCTCAAGGATGACCTGTACAAGATCCGGGCCCAGGTCGCCACATGGATCGCCGATGACAACGTGCAAGTGGTGCTGATTACGGGCGGTACCGGGTTTACTGGTCGCGACAGCACCCCAGAGGCGGTGGCGTGCCTGCTGGACAAGCAAGTAGACGGCTTTGGTGAGCTGTTCCGGCAGATTTCCGTGGCCGACATTGGCACCTCCACCGTGCAGTCGCGTGCCTTGGCCGGGCTGGCAAACGGCACACTGGTGTGCTGCCTGCCGGGCTCCACCAACGCTGTGCGTACCGGTTGGGATGGCATCCTGGCCGAGCAGCTCGATGCCCGTCATCGCCCTTGCAACTTCGTGGCGCACCTGAAGCAGGCAGCGGCCTGTGACAGCCGTGGCTGAGGTCAGCCAGGCCCGGCCGCTGATGCCGGTGGAACAGGCGCTGGAGCAACTGCTGGCGCTGGCCGAAGCTGCACCGATCCGCGAGACCGAAAACCTGCCGCTGGCCGAAGCCGAGGGCCGCGTGCTGGCCACCGACCTGATGGCCTCGCTCGACCTGCCGCCCTGGCCGAACAGCGCCATGGACGGCTATGCCTTGCGCCTGGCTGACTGGCAGGGCCAGCCGCTGCCGGTCAGCCAGCGTATTTTCGCCGGTCATGCGCCCCAGCCGCTGCAACCGGGTACCTGCGCGCGGATATTCACCGGTGCGCCTGTGCCGGAGGGAGCCGACTGCGTCGAGATGCAGGAAAACACCGAAGTACTCGAAGATGGCCGGGTGCGCTTTCTCGAAGTGTTGCGCGCCGAGCAGAACATACGCCCTCAAGGCCAGGAAACCCGCAAGGGCGAGCAGGTGATGAGCGCCGGCACCCGCCTTGGGCCGATCGAACTGGGCCTGGCGGCGACCTTGGGGCATGGCCGTCTGGACGTGGTGCGCAAGGTGAAAGTGGCGGTGCTGTCGACCGGCGACGAACTGGTCGAGCCAGGCCTGCCGCTTGGGCCCGGGCAGATCTACAACAGCAACCGCAGGCTGCTGGTCAGCTGGTTGCAGCGGCTGGGTTGCGAAGTGGTCGATGCCGGCATCCTGCCGGATGACCTGGCGCGCACTCGCACCTGCCTGGCTGAACTGGGTGGTGTAGACCTGATTCTGTCCACCGGAGGTGTCTCGGTGGGCGAGGCCGACTACCTCGGTGCTGCCCTGCGCGAGGCCGGCGAACTGGCGTTGTGGAAGCTGGCGATCAAACCGGGCAAGCCGCTGACCTTCGGCCACTTCCAGGGCGTGCCGGTGATTGGCTTGCCGGGCAACCCCGCCTCGACCTTGGTCACCTTCGGTCTGCTGACCAGGCCCTACCTGCTGCGTCGTCAGGGTGTGATTGACGTTACGCCGTTGCGTTTCGACATGCCGGCTGGGTTTGACTGGCCCAAGCCGGGTACGCGCCGCGAATATCTGCGCGCGCGCATCGAGCAAGGCCGGGTGAGCATCTACAAGAACCAGAGCTCGGGTGTGCTGCGCAGCGCCGCCTGGGCGCAGGGGCTGGTGGAAGTGCGTGAGGGCAGCACGCCGAAGCAGGGCGACAACGTGCCATTCATCCCCTTCAGCGAGCTACTTGGCTGAGCGGCCCAGCCAGGCACTGGCCAGCGGCGCGGCCTCGGCCGGTGCCGCCTGAGTCAGGCGTATGTGCACAGTTTCCAGTTGTTGGGCAGCCACGCTCCAGTCGTGGCGCTGGCGGGCAAACTGGCGCCCGGCATCGCTCAACTGGCTCATGCGCCAGGGCTGATTGAGCAACTGGGTGATCAGCAATGCCAGTTGATCACCGTCGTCACTGCCCAGGTAGTGCTCGCCGTTATTCACGGTCAGGCCTGAAACGCCCTTTTCGGTGGTGATCACGGGTAAGCCTGCGGCCATCGCTTCGAGGATTTTCACCTTCGAGCCACCGGCATAGCGCAGGGGGGCAAAGAACAGTGCGGAACGTCGTTGCAGTTCACGCAGGTCGGGGCGGTAGCCGAACCATTCAATGCGTGGGTCGTTCCAGTGAAGCTTCCAGTTGGCCGGCATGGCATGCCCGGCGATCGCCAGACGCACCGCCGGGTTGCTCATCCACACCTTCGGCATGATGTCGTCCAGTGCCCACTCGATGGCCTCCAGATTGGCGCCATATTCGAAATTGCCGACGAACAACAAACGCTGGCTGTGCAGCGCAGGTTGCACCTGCTGGTAAAAATCACAGTCCACGCCGTTGACCACCACATTCACCGGGCGCCCGCTGATCTGCGCGATCAGCTCGGCATCGTGGGCGCTGACAGCCACCAGTTCGGTGGGCTGGCGCAGCACACGGTGTTCCCAGCGCCGGTAGCGCCAGCGGTCGAAGGCGTTGAGCGGGCGCAGCCACAGCGGCAGGCGATCGTGGCAGGCACCGCCCATTACCGACTCCAGGGTGTGCTCGCTAAGCATGTAGGGCAGCCTGCGAGCCTGCAGGGCTTTTTCGAACGGCTGGAAGCTGTAGCTGTGCTCGATCTGGATCACGTCCCAGGGTTCGTCCAGCAGTTGCTCGAACCGGTGCCGCAGGCAAGGCGCCAGGCCATTGATGATTGCCCGCATGGGGTAGTCGATGATGGGGGATGCCAGTAGGTTGAGTGGGCTGTGCAGCGGCCTGCGGGGTAGCACGATTAGGCGTTCGAGGAGTGGCTCGAGGGCCTCGCGTGCTGCATCGCTGAGAGGGATTTTCGACTGCACCAGCAGGGTGATCCGGTGACCGCGCTGGGCCAGCGCACGCAGCAGATGGTATTGCCGGGTCTTGTGGCCGCTGGTGGTCGGCCAAGGCAGGTAGGGCAGTGTCCAGAGAATGCGCATGACCCGAAGTCCTCAAGAAAGGCTGCAGATAGCAAAACGCGCCCGTTGGCAGCAGTGGGGGAGCCACTGCCGGGCGCGTCCATGGCAATAGGGGTATTTTCTGAGCATAGCCGGGATTGCCAAGTGTGGAAAAAATGACCGGCGACGCGATCAGTTGCCGGCGTGGCGCCGGCCCAGTGTTTTTTCCAGGGCATGCAACGATCCGGGCGGGCCAGTGGTCGAGATAGGGGGTGGTCCATTTTACGGAGACGCATACATGCAAGGGCGCAAGGCAATGCTGGTGCTGCACGGCAAGCAGGCGATGAACGAAGACGTGCGCAGCGCCGTGGGCGACCTGCGCGATAGTGGCTGGGTGCTGGACGTACGGGTTACCTGGGAGGCGGGCGACGCCCAACGGCTGGTCGCCGAGGCACTGGCAGCGGGCTACAGCCATATCGTCGCCGGTGGCGGGGACGGCACGTTGCGTGATGTGGCTGAGGCAATGGGCCTGGCTGCTGCTCAAGCCAGCCTGGCCTTGTTGCCCTTGGGGACGGCCAACGATTTTGCCAAAGCCGCTGGCATCCCCTTGGAGCCGGCACCGGCGCTGGCCTTGCTGAATGTCGCGCCACAACCGATAGACCTGGGGCAGGCTGGCGATCAGCTGTTCCTCAACATGGCCACGGGTGGCTTTGGCAGCCAGGTCACTGCCAATACCTCCGAAGACCTCAAGAAAGTGCTGGGCGCTGCGGCTTACCTGTTCACCGGGTTGTCCCGCTTCAGTGAGCTACAGGCGGCTTCGGTGGAGCTACAGGGGCCGGGCTTCCATTGGCAAGGGGATTTGCTGGCGCTGGGTATCGGCAATGGCCGACAGGCTGGGGGAGGGCAGGTGCTGTGCCCCGAAGCCATGGTCAACGACGGTTTGCTTGACGTCGCTATTCTGCCTGCCCCACAGGAAGTGGTGGGGGCTCTGCGGGACCTGTTGGGTGGTGACGGCCTGTTCGTTCGGGCCAGGCTGCCATGGGTCGAGATCAAGAGTTCGCAAGGGTTGGACATCAATCTCGATGGCGAGCCGTTGCAGGCTGCCAGCCTGCGCTTTCAGGCAAGGCCGGCGGCGTTGCACCTGCACCTGCCGGCCGGGTCGCCGTTGCTCAGTCATCCAGGCTGATGATTTTTTCGCGTACGGCGAACAGCACCAGGCCGGCCACGTCGTGAATCTGCAGGCGCTTCATGATTTGCGAGCGGTGAGTTTCCACGGTCTTGATGGACAGGCCCAGGCCCCCAGCGATCTCCCGGGTGGACTTGCCGCGCACGATCAGGCGCAGGATCTCAAGTTGCCGTGAAGTCAGATTATGCCGTTCGCCAGCGCTTGGCTTGCCTTGTTGGGTGTGCCGCAGCGCCTGGTTGATGACGGTGTGGGCGATGGCCGGGCTGAGGTAGCGCTCACCGTGGCGGACGGCACCCAGCGCCTGTTCCAGCTCGTTGGCGCTGGTATCCTTGAGCAGGTAGCCGTGGGCGCCGCCTTCCAGGGCCCGCATGATCAGGTCCGGGTCGGTGTGCATGGACAGGATCAGCACCTTGCAGGTACTGCCGCTGGCACGCAGTTGGGTGAGGGCGTCCAGGCCACTGGTCGAACGCATGGAGATGTCCAGCAAGATGATGTCGGGCGCCAGTGTGCGCACCTGGTCCAGTAGCTGGTTGCCGTCGTCGGCTTCGCCGACCACGTCATAGCCGGGGATGTCGCAGACCAGTGCGCGCACCCCGGCGCGGATCAGCGAGTGGTCATCTACCAGCAGTAGTCTACAGGTCATGGTTGATAATACTCCTGGCGCGTTGCTGGGTGCGCGGGGACCACGGGAACATCGCTTCGATCTGCGTGCCTCGGCCAGGCTGACTGGTGATCTCGAGGCTGCCCTGCAGCGCGATTACCCGCTCCTGCATGCCGGCCAGGCCGCGCTGACCGGCCTCGGCCGGGTGCCGGGCAGGGGCGAAACCACGACCATCGTCGTGGATCGACAGCGCCAGCCCCTCAGGGGTGCGTTGCAGGCGGATGACCAAGTTGTGTGCCTGGGCGTGGCGCAGCATGTTGGTCACTGCCTCCTGGGTAATACGGAACACTGCCATGGCCACGGCTTCGTCGATGCCGCCCAGGCGCTGGTTGCACGCCAGGCTCCAGTGCACGCCGCTGCTGGCCAGGGTGCGTACCAGGTGTGCGCGCAGGCTGGCTTCCAGGCCAAGGCTGGCCAACTGCCGGGGGTTGAGCAGCGCGGAAACATCGCGCACGTTACCGAGGGTGTCATCCAGCGTGCTGCGCAGGGCGTCGCAGTGCCCCTGCAACTCGTCGGGCATGCGCCGTTGCAGCCACTGCAGTTGCAGCTTGGCAGCGGTGAGCAGTTGACCGATGTCGTCGTGCAGTTCCCGGCCCAGATGCTGGCGCTCGTCTTCTTGCACCTTGAGCATGCGCTCGGCCAGCTCGGCGGGGCGCAGGTGGATCGATCTGGCGCCCAGGCCCAGTTGTACAACAGCCCCCAGCGTGGCGACCAACTGCAGCACCAGCAGGCTGGCCGGGATTGTCTGGTTGGCCAGGTACAGCGCCATGTTGGCAACCAGTGAGGCCACGCACAGCCCGACTGTTGCCCAGCGCAGCACGGCGGCGCGGGAGCAGCAATGCAAAGAAGTCTTCAAGCGTGGAAACATAGGTAGGGAGGCCACTGAAGTATTGCTGATGGAGGCCTTGCACAATGCTGCTCAGAGGCTTTGGCGCAGTACTTTCGTTGTTTTTTTGAACACGTATTCTTGCCACCGTTGTTCCGGTCGCAAGCGTTTGTGGGGGCGCATATTACCACTTTGCATTGCATCGGTCGCGGCCGGGTAACGCGTTGAAACGCCTACTGGTCGGGCGCTTTCGGGTAGCAAAGTGCCACCCTTTAATCGCGCTGTACCCACTTGTGCTGTAACTAGCGCGGCAATGATTCAACGGCATGCACCGAAAGCCTGGTGAACTTTCAAAGTTCGACCATGGTCGGGTTTCAATAAAGTTGCTTAGTTGCACTTTGCGTCAGGTTAATGCATGCGGTTAGAGCGGTTGGGGAGAGTGCCGGTTGCCGCGTCACTGTGCGGGTGAATACACGCGTTGCCTTCTTCATCGCAGGACGCACAGGCTGGCGCAAAGGGGGGTTGTACGACCTTGGCCAATTCACCCAGCAGCACCAGTTGCTCGCCGATGTCCAGGTTCAGCCGCCCTGTACGGCTATCGACCAGCTCCAACTGCCAGGCCAGCAAGGTCAGGCACGCCCCTATCGCGGGTAGGGCTTCACGCTGCAGGCAGCCACCGTGACAGGCCGGGGCGAGCAACTGTTGCAGGGCGGTGGTGTAGTGGGCAACTTCACGCAGGCCCAGGCGCGTAGCTTGACGGGCGATAGTGTCGAGGGTGTTGTTCAGGCAACTGCAGGCATCCGGGTCATTGTCTATAAGCTCCAGATGCTGCAGGCATTCCTGGGCCTGGGTCAGCAGTACCTGGGCATCCAGCAGAAAGCCCTGCAGGGCGTCATCGAACGATAAGGCAGTGTCCATCATCATATCCCCGCGCGTGGGGTAGGCGCAGGGGGCGGGCACGCCGAAACGATAGCTAGCAAAAGCCTGACTCCATTCATGCAATGAGAATGGCGTCACATTAATGGCTAAAGGATATCGCGAACATCAGGTTGCACCCGATTGCTGCTAAGGGTTTCCCTGATCAACGGCTAGGGTAGGGAACTTTTGTCGTGCCCCTGATTTGCCCCGGCGTGTCGGCAGTAAAGCATGATGGTAAAGTGATATCAATTATCCGCGCGGCATTTTCCTGCAAGGGTCAAGGTGTGCGTGAAGCCGCCGATACAGGGTAGATGACTTCACCTTTTACGACTCAAGCCTGGGGGCTTTCCAATGGCTGGCATTCTCGACACGGTAGACCAACGCACACAACTGGTGGGTGAGAACCGCCTGGAAATTCTGATGTTTCGCCTGGCCGGTCGCCAGCTGTTCGCGATCAACGTGTTCAAGGTGCAGGAAGTACTGCAACTGCCCAAGCTGACCCTGATGCCCCAGCGCCACGCCTATGTCTGCGGTGTGGTCAACCTGCGTGGGCAGACCCTGCCGGTGATCGACCTGTCCCAGGCGATCGGTATGCGCCCGCTACAGCCGGGGCCGGACAGCACCATCATCGTCACCGAATACAACCGCTCGGTGCAGGCCTTCCTGGTGGGCGGTGTCGACCGCATCGTCAACATGAACTGGGAGTCGATCATGCCGCCGCCTTCCAGTGCCGGTCGCCAGCACTACCTGACTGCCATCACCAAGGTCGATGAGAAGCTGGTGGAGGTGATCGACGTGGAAAAGGTGCTGGCCGAGATCGTGCCCTACAACGCCCGGGTCTCTGGCGACAAGCTCGCCGACCCAGTGCTGGCCCGCGCCCGCGGCCGCGAAGTGCTGCTGGTGGACGACTCCAGTGTGGCCTTGGCGCAATTGCGCGATACCCTGTCCCAGCTGGGCATGAAGCTGCATGTGGCCAGTGATGGCCTGAAGGCGCTGCGCATGCTCAAGGCTTGGGCCGACGCCGGCGAGGACGTGTGCGAAAAGCTGCTGATGGTGTTCACCGATGCAGAAATGCCGGAGATGGACGGCTATCGGCTTACCACCGAGATCCGCAGCGATGCCCGTCTGCGCCAGCTCTATGTGGTGCTGCACACTTCGCTGTCGGGCAGTTTCAACGAATCCATGGTGAAGAAGGTGGGCTGTGACAACTTCCTTTCCAAGTTCCAGCCTGATCGCCTGGTCGATGTGGTCAAGCAGCGCCTGCTGCTGGATACCACCGCTGCGTGAACGTTGTGCCGGCCAGGTATAAGCTTGGCTTTTGGCATGAAGCGAGGCAGCAGGGATGTTTCTCAGTGAGTTGTATCGATACCCGGTGAAGTCGGGGCAGGCGCAAAGCCTGAAGGCATCACCGGTGGGGTTGCTGGGGTTGCAAGGCGACCGGCGCTGGATGGTGGTCGAGGAAGAAAACGGACGCTTCCTGACCCAGCGTGCCTGGCCACAACTTGGCCAGATCGACGCGAGCGATGACGACAGCGGCCATTTGCTGCTGCAAGCCCCTGGACAGGCGCCGTTGCGGGTGCCAGTGCCGCCTGCCGATGACGCCCTGCGCGGCGTGACGATCTGGCGCGATACCCTGCGTGTGCCGGACGCTGGCGATGCCGCGGCGGCCTGGTTGAGTGAGTTGCTGGGCAAAGCCGTACGCCTGGTACATTGCCCGGAGCAGCGTGCGCGTTACCTGCCCAATGGATACGGCTTCAACAGTGACCGTGCGGCGTTTCCGGATGGTTTCCCCTTGCTGCTGATTGGGCAGGGCTCGCTGGATGAGCTTAACCGGCGTATTGGCCGCCCCATGTCGATGCGGCGCTTTCGGCCCAACCTGGTGGTGCAGGGCGCGGAGCCGTTTGCCGAGGATGGCTGGAAGCGGATTCGCATCGGCAGCTTGGTGTTTCGCGTGCTCAAGCCCAGTGTGCGGTGCATCTTCACGACCATCGATCCAGCCACCGGGGAGCGCAGCGCTGACCGTGAGCCGATGGTTACGTTGAAGACTTTCCGCGAAAAAGAAGGCGACGTGCTGTTCGGCCAGAACCTGGCTGTGGATGGCAGTGGGTGGCTGGAGGTGGGGATGGAAGTAGAAATCCTGGAATAGGTGTGTTGCCTGTGCCGGCCTC
>NZ_JBICJR010000047.1:0-192428 GCF_043103245.1 Pseudomonas sp. YQ_6 | reverse complement strand
GCGCCTTTCGACGAGCAGAGCTGCCTGCTGGTCGAAGCGTTGCGCCCGGAGGTGGTGAGCTTCCACTTCGGCCTGCCGCAGGCCGAACTGCTGCAGCGGGTAAAGGCCAGCGGTGCCAAAGTACTGTCCAGCGCCACGACCGTGGAAGAAGCGGTCTGGCTGGAGCGCAATGGCTGCGATGCGATCATCGCCATGGGTTATGAAGCCGGTGGCCATCGCGGCATGTTCCTCAGCGATGACATCACCAGCCAGATAGGCACCTTCGCTCTGGTACCGCAGGTGGCCGATGCCGTCGGCGTGCCAGTGATTGCCGCCGGTGGTATCGGCGACCACCGCGGGCTGTTGGCGGCACTGGCCCTGGGGGCCTCGGCAGTGCAGATCGGCACGGCTTACCTGTTCTGCCCCGAGGCCAAGGTGTCGCCAGCGCATCGCCAGGCGCTGGACAGCGCGCCTGCCAGCGACACCGCCCTGACCAACCTGTTCACCGGCCGCCCGGCGCGAGGCATCAACAATCGCCTCATGCGCGAGCTGGGGCCGATGAGCGAGCTTGCACCGCGCTTCCCGCTGGCGGGCGGGGCATTGATGCCTTTACGGGCAATCACCGATCCGCAGGGTAATAGTGATTTCAGCAATCTGTGGTCGGGGCAGGCGTTACGGCTGGGCCGGCACATGCCGGCGGGTGAGCTGACCCGGGAGATTGCCGGCAAGGCACTGGCAGTAATCGGTCACCAGGCATTCTGACAGGCAGGCCTGGCCTCTTCACGGCCAATGGCTTATCGCTATATAGTTAAGGCTATAACGATAATCTCAAGGAGCTGTCTTCATGCGTATCCGCTCGCCCCAGTTGACCTTCACTGCCCTGGCCAGCCTGCTGGCCTTCAACACTGCCTGGGCCGACGAAGTCCAGGTCGCGGTCGCAGCCAATTTCACAGCCCCTGTCCAGGCCATCGCCAAGGAATTCGAAAAAGACACCGGCCACAAACTGGTCGCGGCCTACGGCGCCACCGGGCAGTTCTACGCGCAGATCAAGAACGGTGCACCGTTCGAAGTGTTCCTCGCCGCTGACGACACCACCCCCAAGAAGCTGGAAGCAGAAAAGGAAACCGTACCTGGCTCACGCTTTACCTACGCCATCGGCACCCTGGCCTTGTGGTCTGCGAAGGAAGGCTACGTAGATGCCAAGGGTGAAGTACTGAAAAAGAACGAATACAAACACCTGTCCATCGCCAACCCGAAAGCGGCACCTTACGGCCTGGCCGCCACCCAGCTGCTGGACAGGCTGAAGCTCACCGAAGCCACCAAAGGCAAGATCGTCGAAGGCCAGAACATCACCCAGGCCTTCCAGTTCGTCTCCACCGGCAACGCCGAGTTGGGCTTCGTCGCCCTTTCGCAGATCTACAAGGACGGCAAAGTAACCCATGGCTCGGCATGGATCGTGCCGTCCAACCTGCACGACCCGATCCGCCAGGACGCCGTCATCCTCAACAAAGGCAAGGACAATGCGGCCGCCAAGGCACTGGTCGAATACCTCAAAGGCCCGAAAGCCGCAGCGGTGATCAAATCCTATGGTTATGACCGTTGATGCCACTCGATGCCAGTGACCTGGGCGCCATCTGGCTGACCGTAAAACTGGCCAGCCTGACCACCCTGATCCTGCTGATCATCGGCACACCGGTCGCCTGGTGGCTCGCGCGCACGCGCTCTTGGCTGCGCGGGCCGGTGGGTGCGGTGGTGGCACTGCCGCTGGTACTGCCACCGACGGTGATCGGCTTTTACCTGTTGATCGCCCTTGGCCCGCACGGCTGGCTCGGGCAGGCCACCCAGGCGCTAGGCCTGGGCAGTGTGGTGTTCAGCTTCACAGGCCTGGTGATTGGCTCGACGGTGTACTCCCTGCCGTTCGTGGTGCAACCCTTGCAGAATGCCTTTGGCGCGATCGGCCAGCGCCCCCTGGAAGTCGCCGCCACCCTGCGCGCCAGCCCACGGGATACCTTCGTTCACGTGGTGCTGCCGCTAGCCCGCCCTGGCTTCGTCACTGCCAGCATCCTCGGCTTTGCCCACACGGTGGGCGAGTTTGGCGTCGTACTGATGATCGGTGGCAACATCCCCGACAAGACTCGCGTGGTTTCGGTGCAGATTTTCGATCACGTCGAAGCCATGGAGTATTCGCAAGCCCACTGGCTGGCCGGGGCCATGCTGGTGTTCTCATTCCTGGTGCTGCTCCTGCTGTACGCTGGACGCCGTGGCAAAGCTGGCTGGAGCTGAAATGACCGCATCGATTGTGGCGCACCTGAAACTGGCACGCGACGATTTTACCCTGGACGTCAACCTGCACCTGCCCGGGCGCGGCATCAGCGCGCTGTTCGGCCACTCTGGCTCCGGCAAGACCAGCTGCCTGCGCTGCCTGGCCGGGCTGGAACGGGCCGCCAGCGCCTATATCGAAGTCAACGGCGAAGTCTGGGAAGACAGCACCCGTGGCTACTTCCAGGCACCGCACCTGCGCCCGGTGGGCTACGTGTTCCAGGAAGCCAGCCTGTTCCCGCACCTGTCGGTGCGCGGCAACCTGACGTTCGGCTGGCGCCGGGTAGCGCCCGCTGCACGCAAGGTCAGCCTCGACCAGGCGTGCCAACTGCTGGGTATCGGCCACTTGCTGGACCGCCGCCCGGCAACCCTGTCGGGTGGCGAGGCGCAGCGGGTGGGTATTGCCCGCGCCCTGCTCAGCAGCCCACGGCTGTTGTTGATGGACGAGCCGCTGGCAGCCCTCGACGGCCCGCGCAAGCGCGAGATATTGCCCTTCCTGGAGCGCCTGCACGACGAACTGGACATCCCCCTCATATATGTCAGCCACGCCCAGGATGAAGTCGCGCGGCTGGCCGACCACCTAGTGTTGCTGGAACAAGGCCGGGCGATCGCCAGCGGCCCGATCGGCGAAACCCTGGCTCGCCTTGACCTGTCGCTGGCCCAGGGCGACGACGCCGGCGTCGTGTTCGAAGGTAGGGTGGTTGGGCACGACCCACACTACGGCCTGCTGGACCTGCGCCTGCCCGGCAGCAGCGGGCCGCTGCTGCGCATCACCCACGCGGCGCAGGTGATGGGCAGCACCCTGCGCGTCAAGGTGCAGGCCCGGGATGTCAGCCTGGCACTGGCGGCGGACAGCGCATCGAGCATCCTCAACCGCCTGCCGGTGCGTGTGCGCGAGAGCTGCCCGGCGGCCAACCCGGCGCATGTGCTGGTCAGCCTGGATGCTGGCGGCAATGCCCTGCTTGCACGCATCACCCGCTTCTCGGCAGACCAGCTCGGTTTGCACACGGGGCAGATACTGTTCGCCCAGATCAAGTCGGTGGCCCTTTTGGGTTGAGCATCCTTAGCGCGCGTATTGTCCATTGATCAGTGACCTGATCGAGGCCCACCGCCCATGCTTGACTGCCCCCTGCCGCGCACCCTGCACTACGTTGACGACAGTCAGCCGGGCCTGACCCGTCGGCGCTGGCGCGACCGTTTCATCTACCTGAATGCCGATGGCCAACGAGTACGCGACAGCGAAACCCTCGCACGCATCGCCGCACTGGTGATCCCCCCGGCCTACACGGATGTGTGGATCTGCGCCGATCCGCAAGGCCACCTGCAAGCCACCGGCCGTGATGCCCGTGGCCGCAAGCAGTACCGCTACCACGCGCAGTGGCGCGAACTGCGCGACCAGCACAAATACGGGCGCATGCTTGCGTTCGCCCAAGCCTTGCCAAAGCTGCGCACACAGCTGGAAGCCCACTTGGCGCGGCCAGGGCTGGACCGGGAAAAGGTCATGGCGCTGGTGGTGAGCCTGCTGGACCACACCCTGATCCGCATTGGCAACCAGCGCTACCTGCGCGATAACCGGTCGTACGGATTGACCACCCTGCGCAATCGCCATGTACAGATCAAAGGCAGCAGCATTCGCTTTCAATTCCGCGGCAAGCGCGGCGTCGAACACAACGTCACCCTCAACGACCGGCGCTTGGCCAACCTGCTCAAACGCTGCATGGAACTGCCTGGGCAGGCACTGTTTCAGTACCTGGATGAAGACGGCCAGCGCCATAGTGTCGGCTCCACCGAGGTCAATCAGTTTCTGCAGCAGTTGACCGGCGCCGACTTCACTGCCAAGGACTATCGCACCTGGGCCGGCAGCAGCCTGGCATTGAACCTGCTGAAGCCCTTGGCCTGGGAGCCGGAGAGTGAAGCCAAACGTCAGGTCGCCGCAATAGTCCGCCAGGTAGCCACGCGCCTGGGCAATACGCCGGCAGTGTGCCGGCGCTGCTACATCCACCCGGCAGTCCTGGAGCACTATGCCTTGGGGCGCCTTGCCAATTTGCCGAAAAACCGTGTGCGCAAAGGCCTGGACCCGGAGGAAGTGGCCTTGCTGTTGTTTCTTCAGGCACTCGAGGAACAGGAGGCCCATTGAGCTTGTCTATTCAGCCCATGATGCGAAGAAATTTCCCATTAGCCGCCAACCCCCCTATTCTTGCCAGCGAGCACCTTGGCCGACAAACCGTTGACGGTTTGCTTTGGCACCTGCAACTGAAGACACGCAACAGAATTTGTCTGTCGGGGAATTACTATCCGCCGAAAGCGTCTTTAATGAGAAGGAAGAGGGACAAGCTCCCGCCGCCACGGCAACTAGCCCGGCGGACTTTTACATCACCAAGGAGAACTACATGCTGATACTCACCCGTAAGGTTGGCGAAAGCATCGTCATCAACGATGACATCAAAGTCACCATTCTGGGCGTCAAAGGGATGCAGGTGAGGATCGGTATCGATGCACCGAAAGATGTTCAGGTCCATCGAGAAGAAATCTTCAAACGCATCCAGGCCGGCAGCCCGGCTCCGGAGAAACACGAAGACTCACACTGAGCGTCACCCGAGGGGCATGGATGCGCTCGACCGCCAGCCTCAGGTGCCTATTAACTGATGCACCGTGGCGATCATCTCATCCATGTCGAACGGTTTGTCGAATATTGCGGCAAACAGGGCCGGGCATCCTTGGCTGGCCTGTGCGCCGCTCATGAGGATGACCGGCAACTCGCTTAACGCAGGGTCCTCGCGGATGGCACGCGCCAACTCCTCACCGTTGAGTAGCGGCATCATGTAGTCGGTAATCACCAGCTGCACGCGTTTTTCCTTCAACGCCTCCAGTGCTTTGCAGCCATTGCTCGCCTTTTCCACCAGGAAACCTTCGTCCTCCAGGGCAAACCCGAGGATATCGGCGATCAGGTATTCGTCATCGACAATCAGGATGGTGTTCATCGGCTCGTCCGTCACCCGCTCTCCTGCGGCGTCGGCGTTCCCGAAAGCACACCGCAGGCACCTTCGAACGCCTTGCGCAAGGTAATGCCTTGCGGCCCGATCAGCAGCTCGTGCAAGGCCGGGTCATGGTGACTGTCACGCACCTTGAGGACCGACAGCATGCGCCGTAGTTGCGAGTCCAGTTCGACAAAGCGCATCAGCATAAGGTTGTCGACGATACTCGACAGGTCCGGCGCGGGGGCGCTGATTTCCGCGCCGAAGATGTCGCGCATCTCCCAGGTCAGCATCACGCTGATATCGCGCGCGCGCAACTCACCCGCCAGCGCGCGGAAAAACGCATTTAGCCGCGTCGGGTCAATAGCCAGGCGGCTGAATGCGCCAAGGCTGTCGATCACCACGCGCTTGCTGCCCTGCGCCGCTACACGCTCCAGTAGTCGCGCGCCAACCTGGTCCAGCAAGCCCTCGGTGGTCGGCTGCCAGCACAGCTGCAAGCTACCGCCCTGCTCCATCGCGGCAAAATCGTAACCGAGCGAAGCGGCCTTGCTGCGCAGGCGTTCGGGTGTTTCGTAAAAACCGAAATGCAACCCCGGCGCCTGCGGGGTGCTGGCACCCAGAAAGGCCAGGCCCAATGATGTCTTGCCAATCCCCGAAGGCCCCATCAGCAGGCTGACTGACCCGGTGGCCAAGCCTCCGCCAAGCATTTCATCGAAGGTTGGTACGCCGCTGCTGATACGCGCCAAGGTGCCACTGCCCAATTGGCTGGGGTGGCTGAACAACGCTTCCAGGCGAGGATAGACCTGCATGCCGGACTCATCGATAAGGCATTCGTGACGCCCCGACAACGCACCACTGCCGCGGGTCTTGCGCAATTGGACATGGCGCACGGCGCGGCTGCCGACCAGTTGCTCACCCAGTTCGATCACGCCATCGACCATGGTGTGTTCCGGGCTACCCTCGTCGAGCCGGGCACTGGTCAGCAACAGTACGGTGCACCCGGCGAAGGCCGCATGCCCCTGCAGCTCAGAGACGAACTTCTTGGTGTCCAGCGCGGTTTCCGCACGTACCCGGGCATTGAGCACACCGTCGACGATCAGCAGGCTGGCCTGTTGCCGGGCAATTTCCTGGCGCAGCAAGCGCACCACCGCATCCAGCCCGTCCTGCTCAAGGGTATCAAAGGCGCTGACGAACTGGATTTTGTCACCGACCAGCGCCGGGTCGAAGAAGTCCAGTGTGGACAGGTACTGGAACAAGCGTTCATGCGACTCGCTCAGCAAGGTGGCCACCAGCACCCGACCACCGCCACGCACGTGGCCGCAGGCCAGCTGATTGGCGAGGATGGTCTTACCGGCCCCCGGCGGCCCCTGGATAATGTAGGAGGCGCCAGCTATCAGGCCACCCTTGAGCAACGCGTCGAGCCCGTCGATCCCCGTTACCAGTCGCTTCAGTGCCTGCGCCATGTTATCTACCTGTCGAGTGGGCTATCCGTCTGGTCCTGATACATTGGCAAGTACAGTCGCATGCAAGTTCCCCGGCCAGGCTCGCTGTCGACACAAATGGCACCGCCACTTTGCCGGGCGAAACCATAGACCTGGCTGAGCCCCAGGCCGGTACCCTTGCCGAAAGGCTTGGTGGTGAAAAACGGCTCGAAGATACGCGGCAGTATCTCTGTGGGTATGCCTTCGCCGCTGTCTTCCACCTCGAAGCGCACGAAGCTGCCCTTCAGCCCTTCAACTTCGCCGAACAGCTCGACCACATCGACTGTCAGGCTGATGCGGCCATGCCCGTCGATGGCATCACGAGCATTGAACAACAGGTTGAGCAACACCATCTGCAGTTGCCCGGCATCCACCTCGATCAACGGCAGGTCCGGTTGCAGCAACACCTTCAAGTCAATCGAGCTTGGCAATGCATGTTCAAGCAGGCCACGCGTAGCATTAACCAGCTCTGCCGGGGCAACGCTGGCCACATCGAACTTGCGGTGACGGGCAAAACTGAGCAGTTGCTGGGTCAGTTCGGTGCCACGCTGGCTGGCATCGAGGATGTGCTGCAACATACGCTGGGTGCGTGCCGGGTCCTGGGTGGCCAGCGCCAGGCGCGCCGAGCTGATGATGATGGTCAACATGTTGTTGAAGTCGTGCGCCAGACCACCGGTCAACTGGCCGAGGGCTTCAAGCTTCTGCGCCTGGAACAGCTGGGCGCGCACTGCGTCGAGCTGCTGCGCCGTCTCGCGACGGTCAGTGATATCGCGTGTCACCTTGGCCAGGCCAATGATCTGGCCATTTTCATCACGGATCACATCCAGTGCCGCCAAGGCCCAGAACTGCGTGCCGTCCTTGCGCACCCGCCAGCCTTCGTCCTGCGCCACACCCTGCTCCAGCGCCTGGCATAGCAGACGCTCAGGGCGGCCCTCCGCACAATCCTGCGCCGTGAAAAACAACGAAAAGTGCTTGCCGATCACTTCATCTCTACGGTAACCCTTGATCCGTTGCGCACCTGCGTTCCACGACACCACATGGCCAGAAGGGTCGAGCATGTAGATGGCATAATCCACCACCGACTGAACCAGCTGTTCGTAACGATGGGCAGGCATGACGGAAGCATCGAGGCAGTCAGCTGAAACCATGCAAACTCCACTGGCACAGCAGGAGGAAGGAAATGAGCGTAGCCCGGAGTGTCTGCCAGTAGACAGCTGAACGACTACAGGCAGTCAGCGTTCCGGCTCGGCCAGCGTCGGACTGATGCATCGCGGCATGGCCACTTTCAGCAACCACAGGCTGAGCAGCATGATCATACCACCGCCGGCCAGCGCCAACATACGCTGCTGCTGTGAGTGCTCCGCATCAAAGCCCAGCAACAACAGATAAACGCCCAGGCTGATCAGGCTGATGTAAAGAAATGCACCCAGCACGAGCACTTGCGCGAACAACAGCCGCCAGAATAACCGGGGACGCACCACACCTTCACCAACCCGGCCCTGAGTCATTACGCAACACTCTTGGATCCAATGATGGGCGACAGTGGCGTAACGACAGCACGGTGTCAATTGCCGGTTCGATCACCCTTCTATCTGTTGATCATAGGCGCTGCAGTTGACTCAACTATAACAATGGGTTATAAAGCGCGCTTGATTGCGAAGCCCTTCTGCTTAGAAGCGAGCTGGTCGTTGCGACCCCTTCAAGCGTGCGAGTGTGGTGGAATTGGTATACACAGCAGACTTAAAATCTGTCGGCGTGAGCCTTGCGGGTTCGAGTCCCGCCACTCGCACCAAACTTCGTTGAAAAGGCGCCCCTGCGGCGCCTTTTTGCTGCCTGAAAGCAATGTCTGGCGTAGCTGCTAAAGTGGAGCTTGTCCCCGTCCACTGGAACGCCGCCATGCGCTACTCCCTGTTCGATGGTCAACGCGACATCATTATCCTGATCGCCCGCGTACTGCTGATGATCCTGTTCGTCTTGTCTGGCTGGGCCAAGCTGACCGGCTTCGATGGCACGGTAGGCTACATGACCTCGCTCGGCGCCCCTGCCCCGATGCTGGCAGCAGGGATTGCCGTCATCATGGAGTTTCTCGTCGCAATCCTGTTGATCCTCGGTTTCTACACACGGCCGTTAGCCTTTCTGTTCGCGCTGTTCGTGCTGGGCACGGCGCTGCTGGGCCACCCATTCTGGAACATGGTCGACCCTGAGCGCAGCGCCAACACGACCCAGTTTCTGAAAAACCTCAGCATCATGGGCGGCCTGCTGTTGCTCGCGGTAAGCGGGCCCGGGCGGTTCTCGGTGGATGGTCGCTGAGTCAGTCGTCGCAATCGTCGAACCAAGCTGGGTGATCGCGCTCTTCGTCATCGAGGTCATTCAGCGTTTCTTCGTCTTCCTCCACTTCATCCTCGGCGCCTTGGGCATCTGCCTCGGGCTCCACGTCGTCATAGAGAAATTCGTGGTCAAGCAGGTGATCATGCTCGGGTTCGTGCAGGTCGTCTTCGTCGCGCATGCTGGCTCCTGGGATAATGACAGGCCTGTATAGGCTGATCAGGGTGCCGGGTCAATGCGTGGTCGCTTAATCCTGGGTTAACCGGACCGGCGCAACCTGCAGGCTCTCCCTTCAAACGTCTTTTGCCCGCCTTCCATGGCGGGCTTTTTTCACCATGACTCCAGCACCGAACTTTGCTTGACTACGCCATAGCCAGATACAGCAGGTTTATCAATAAGTTAGGCGGATTCATCATATGCAGTAAGCCAAGCACGCAGGAAGGCATCGCCCTGGGGCTGACGGGCTGCGCGCAAATTTTTGGCCAGCCAGGAACCTGGCGTAGTGGCACGGCCACTGACAGGCCGTTCGCCGTTGCTGACGACCTACTTGCTGCGTCCGGAAGGCGAGCCTTCGGAAGTGCTCGCCCGCTTCATCGAATGCTTAATTCGGATTTCTAACGAACTGTATTAGTGGCTGCCAGGCTCGCCCTGCTGCTTTGATGAACTGCTGCAGCAAATTTGAGTAGTAACGACCTGATTTGCGACTCATTATCTGGCAGGCATAAAAAGCTCACGACTTCCTCCGGGGATTTTCCAATGAGAGGGATGCGTAACAACAGATGCTCAAGTTTGCAACAACGCCGTATTCGTTGACGCTTCACGTGAGCTGCCTGAGATAGCCAAAATTTTCACGATGTCCTCTTTGCCCGAACGAATTCAATTCAGCTGCTGGCAGTCGGCTGCGACAGACCTATAACGAAACGAATGCTGCGACCAAACCAATCCCACATGCTGGAAGCATTCACGGCCCGGGCGCTGGGGTTCCAGCGTCATTGAGGATAATCAGACCACGCTCGTCCGGTTTCTAGGCCATGGCAGGCAGGTGGACAGCGCGATCAGGCCGAGCACCGTTACCGCGCCGCAAAGCACGCCAAGGCCGGTGCCGAAGGCCGCGCTGACCCCCATTGCCACCAGCGCGGCGCTGCCGATCTGACAGAACCCTACCAGTCCTGACGCGGTGGCCGCATGCCCGTGCTCACTCGCAATGGCCCCAGATACCGCCAGCGACAGCGACGAACCATTGGCGAGACTGACCAGGCACATCGGCAGCACCACAGCGGCCGCGCCATGTAGCCCCAGAGCCAGCACGGCCAGGAATGCCGCCCCGCCAAGTACGAAGCACATGATGCCGACAGCGAGGATACGGTCGTAGTGCCAGCGATCAAGCAGCCGCTTGGTCAGCAGGTTGGCAGCGATGATGCCGGCCGTCAGCGGCAGGTACAGCCAGCCGCTTTGCTCCTCACTCAAGCCTTGGCGCGCAAAAAGAAACGGCGATTGAGTCAAGTAGACGAACCAAGCGCAATAGATCGCGCAGACCACCAATGTATAGCGGCGAAAAGTTCGGTCGTGCAGGACATGACTGAAGCCGGCAAAGGGGGAGGTACGGGTACGGGCCGCGATGGGTAGCGTTTCCGGTAGCAGCGTCATTGCCATCAGCAGTGCCATGCCACCGAACGCAGCGACGAACAGGAAATCAGCTCGCCAGCCTAAGGCCGCTGCCAAGTGCCCGCCTATGGCCGGTGCCAAGGCTGGCGACAGCGACACCAGCGGGTAGATCACCGCATAGACCTTGGCAGAGGTGCGCTTGTCGCAGGTGTCGGCGATCAGGGCGCGACCCACGACCAGGCCCGCAGCCGCGCCGACTGCTTCCAGCATGCGCCACGCCAGAAACCCGTTGTAGGTGGTGGAGGTGGCACAGCCCACCGAGCCGACGATGTAGAGGGCGATGCCTCCCAGCAGTATGGGCTTGCGGCCATTGCGATCCGACAGTGGCCCGTAGGCCAACTGGGCAAATGCCAGTGCCAGCAGGTAGAACGAGATGGTCTGCGGCATCTGCCAGTCGGCGATGCCGAACTCGGTGGCCATGCTTGGCATTGCGGGTAGATAAACGTCCGAAGCAATCAGCCCGAAGGCACTCAGCATGGCGACTGTCAGGATGAAGGGTAAGCGAGGCATGGTAGCTCCCCGGCAGCCAGGCGGGCCGGCTGCGCGTCAAAGGGTTCAAAAGGGATTGACGCAATGCTACGGAGACGCCTTTCATGTGAAAATGCATAAAATAGCAGCATATGGCTGCATATTTGCAGCCCCAACAATGGGGGTAGGAGTGAACTGGGACGACGTGCGGATATTCCTGGCAATTCAGCGCGCCAGCACCTTGCGCGGGGCAGCGCAGCAACTTGTCATCGACCAGACCACGGTGAGCCGGCGTCTGACCGGATTGGAGCGAGCGCTGGGCAGTCGGCTGTTCCTGCGCACCACGGGCGGCTTGGTGCTAACGGACACCGGCCAGGAAGTGCTGCGTATGGCCGAGGACATGGAACGCATGGCAGTCTCCTTCGAGCGCCGCGGCGAAGGTGCCGATGCGCGCGTGGCCGGTGAGGTGCGCGTGACCACCACCGACGCCCTGGCGGTGGACTTCGTGCTTCCTGCCATTGAACACCTGCGCGCCAGCCATCCTGAAGTGCGGGTGATCCTGAGTACTACGACGCGGTTGCTCGACTTGGCACGGCGGGAGGCCGACATTGCTGTACGTACCCTGCGGCCAGAGCAACCTGACTTGATCGTTCGCCAACTCGGCTGCTGGGAAGTCGGCCTGTACGCTACCCGAAGCTATCTGGAAAAACATGGCGAACCACAGCCCGGACAAGGCCTTGCGAATCACGATATTGCACTTTACCAGCAGGGTGTGACCAGCCGGCAGGACAACACGCTGGCGGGTGAATCCAGAGCACAGGGGCGCGTGGTTGCCGAACTGGATTCGAGCCTGATGCTCGCGACCTTCGTGCGCGCCGGCCTAGCCATAGGCGAGTTACCCGAGTACCTGGCCCAGCGCGATCCCGCGCTGGTGCGGCTATGGCCGGGGTGCCGGCGGGCCAAGTCCTACGAGGCGTGGCTGGTGTTGCACCAAGACTTGGCGCGCACGGCCAGAGTGCGTGTCGTTGTGGAGGCGATCACATCGGCTTTCTCCGATTGAACGTCAGGCATGGCTCACAACGCCGCAGCACCGCAAAGTGGCGCGAAGTTCAGCTAACCCGGCGCCCGATATAAGTTTCTGGCCTTCAGAAAACCCTCGCAAATTACTTGACGTCGGCCGTTTTTTTGTGAGCCTGCGCACTTCGGTGCAGATGATGACAGCCTCATCACCTGACCTTCACGAAATGTCGACATCCGGATGGGCACACTGGCCCTGCTCCGTATGTTCTTGCAGCCCGCCGCATCCTTGCCGCGGGCTTTTCTTTTTTCTGCAAAGGCCAGTCAGGTATACGCAGGTATTTTGTGGAAGCGCCCACCATGACCATGACCTGAAGCAATTTTGCCTGGCCCGGCAAGGTCTATGCTGTCCCGACGATAACCCAAGCTCACATCGGATAGACACGGAGGCTCTCATGAAAGCTGCTGTCGTTGCACCAGGCCGTCGCGTGGACGTGATAGAGAAAACCTTGCGCCCTCTCGAACACGGCGAAGCGTTGCTGAAGATGCAGTGCTGCGGTGTGTGCCACACCGACCTGCACGTGAAAAATGGCGACTTTGGTGACAAGACCGGTGTAGTACTGGGCCACGAAGGTATTGGCGTGGTCCAGGAAGTTGGCCCGGGCGTCACCTCGCTCAAGCCAGGCGACCGTGCCAGCGTTGCCTGGTTCTACCAGGGTTGCGGACATTGCGAATATTGCAACAGCGGCAACGAGACCCTGTGCCGCGACGTGAAGAATTCCGGCTACACCGTGGACGGCGGCATGGCCGAGGCCTGCATCGTCAAGGCCGACTACTCGGTCAAAGTACCCGACGGCCTCGACTCCGCTGCCGCCAGCAGCATCACCTGCGCCGGCGTCACGACCTACAAAGCAGTGAAAATCTCCAACATCCGCCCCGGCCAATGGATCGCCATCTACGGGCTCGGCGGCCTGGGCAACCTGGCCCTGCAATATGCCAAGAATGTGTTCAACGCCAAAGTGATCGCCATCGACGTCAACGAAGAGCAACTGCGCTTCGCCAGCGAGATGGGCGCGGACCTGGTCGTCAATCCGCTCAACGAAGATGCCGCGAAGGTCATCCAGGCCAAGACCGGTGGCGCACATGCTGCCGTCGTTACTGCCGTGGCCAAAGGCGCGTTCAATTCTGCCGTCGATGCCTTGCGCGCTGGCGGGCGACTGGTGGCCGTCGGGCTTCCGTCGGAGTCCATGGACCTGAATATTCCTCGCCTGGTGCTTGATGGGATCGAAGTGGTGGGCTCGCTGGTAGGTACACGCCAGGACCTGCAGGAAGCCTTCCAGTTTGCCGCTGAAGGCAAAGTGGTGCCCAAGGTAACGCTGCGACCGATCGAGGATATCAACCAGATCTTTGACGAGATGCTGGAGGGCAAGATCAAAGGCCGGATGGTGATACAGTTCGAAGGCTGACAGGCCGAGCCAGGTCATGTGAAACCACAGCAAAGCCCGTAGATGACCCTCTACGGGCTTTTTGCCTTCTCAATTGTCAAAGGAACAGACCATGACCGTCGACTGGCACGCCGGGCCGATCACCCGTACAACTCCACTGGACAAGCATTACCGCAACACGCAGAAGGTTCGTCAGTTTCTGCTCAGCGAGTGCGGGGCAGCATTCAAGTTCGACCGTGGATTTATGCTTTGGATCAAGAGTGGCACCCCATCAACCATGGGTGACGTCGCGGACGAATGGCTACGGAGGTATGGGTGACGTTCTGTATCTGACGGCTGCAGGCAGGCCTTGGCTGCAGCCGTTGCGTTCAGCATCTTGTCCAACGATTCAACCATGCTGGAATAATCCATTTCCTGACTCCCTCGATGGTGGAATTGGCTTTGAGCCCAACCATAGACTGCGAACATTTCAATATTTGATGAGGAAACCTGGAAATATCACTCATCCTTCATGCTGAAGAGCGACGCCCGCGAGGTGTGGTTCAAGAAAAGTGCTCAACCTGCAAGGGCGAGCCTGTGCATATGAGGAGATCGGTATGTCCATTCGAAGCTTGGCGAAGCACCTGCCGCCGGACCCTTCGCGGGAAGGCTGGGTCATCGGATGGGGAGTCCTGAGAGACCGACATCCATGGCATTTTGTCGACGTTTATGCCGACCAGAAGACGGCCAAGGCAGAGGCGGAACGCAGAGGAGACGGCTACGTGGTGGAGTTCGGCTCGCACCGCTTGGGGACGCATGAGTTTATCTGCGGTGTAACCTTACCTGAAGGCTGACGCTCGATCGAAAAAGGTCATGGACAGGACCTCAGGGAATTATCTGCCCATTGGCAATAGCACTGGCTTCGAGCTTGGCACGCTCCGCGTCCAGAAAAACATAAGCGGCTTGTAGCGTGGTGATCTTCGTTTGAATCTCGGCCATCTTGGCGGCGACCAAGACGGCACCTTGCGCGCAGTCGATCGTGTTACCCCGCCTGGCCACAAGAATGTCCCCAATCTCAGCAAGTGAAAAGCCCCCGCCCTGGGCACTCTGTATAAAAGCCAAGTCAGCAACGGTCTGTTCACTGTAACTACGATAGTTGTTGGCTTGTCGCTGTGGCTCAATAAGCCCGAGCTGTTCGTAATAGCGCAATGTATGGCGGCTGAGCCCACTCCGGCGCTCCAACTCTCCAATATTCACGTTAAAAATCCTTGACTGTAGAGCAGGCTCTACACCTTAGCCTGCGCCCATCATCCAAACAAGGGTTCAAACATGAGTGTGGAATGCTTTGTCACCGGCGGCAGCGGCTTTGTGGGGCAACATTTGCTGGCCAGTCTTACTGCGCAAGGGCACAAGACCTGGGTACTGATGCGCAGCCCCGGTAACATCGAACGCCTCAAGGAGCAGGTAGGCCAACTGGGGGGTAACCCGGAGTATCTCCATGCCGTTGAAGGCGATATCAGCCAGGAGGGGCTTGGCCTCAGCGAAGCAGACAAAGAACGCGTCACTGCGACCGCTGTGTTTTTCCATCTCGCGGCTGAATTTTCCTGGGGGCTGACACCGGAGCGCGCCCGCACAGTCAATGTCCAAGGTGCTCTGAGCGTGGCCAGGCTTGCGGCCAGCCAGCGCATCCGACTGCTCATGGTAGGCGGCTTCATGCTGCAAAACCTCAACCACCTTGCCCGTATCGGGGTTGATATTCAGTGCCCTGAAAACACAAACTGGCCCGCGGTCTACGCCCGTGTAGGCGGCTACGAAGGCAGCAAACTCGAGTCCCATTTTGCAGTCATCCGCTATATGCAAGACGCGGATGCGGATTACACGATTGTTCACCCTGCTACGGTGTGCGGCCACAGCGAGAACGGGCATATCCTGGACGGACAACCGCTTGCCGAACTCATTCGCAATCTGGCACAAGGCCGATTCAAAGCTATTCCCGGTTCCGCCAGTCACTGGTTGCCATTGGTCAGCGTCGATTATCTAGTGAAAATGATAACTTGCGTGGCGTTCGACCCCTCCATGGCCAACCGGCAAGTTCTGGCGCTGTATGAGCGAACACCGAACTTGCAGGGAATGCTTGGGCAGATCGCAGACACGCTAAAGGTCAAGGCACCCCGCCGCCATATACCCATAGGGTTGCTCAGGTCGATATTGACGATTCCGGGACTGGCGACCCGCTTGGCGATCAGCGCCGAGTCATTGAACTTTATTCAGACGCAGCGCTTCGACATGGGAAACAGCAGGCAATTGGAGCGAAAGTACCAGTTTACGCATCCCGACATGACACGAGCCCTGGAAAACACGGTGCGCTATGTCAACGGCTCCTTGATGAAAAAATCCAAAAGTGAGGGCGCTGGCCAGCGAGGATGACGGGCCAGGCTGATGATGCCCACTCTGTCGGATAGCTGAAAGTGTGGCGACGCAGGCATTTCACGCACTGCGTCTTCGCTGATGACAGTAAGTCGCCGCTCGACCTCCGGCGCTGCGCGCCTCCGCTATTTCGAGGCAGCCAGAAAGCCTGCCGCAGGCGCACCTTCAGCAGCGACACGTCGGGCTCGGCCAACGCCCCACGCCAGCGCCCTGGTCATCGACTCGCCAGGGCGAGAATCGAAGGCCTCTTCAAGGATAGCCATGCCACCAGGGGCGTACACCCCGATGAACATCTGCGTTTTGCCTGTCCGCGACAGCCGCGTCTGAACATCAATGTATGTCCCATCGTCGAGCGTCTCGTCGTGAGTTCGGTGATGAAGCGTCGGGTCAGCCCAGGCCCAGAAAACATCACCGCGTATTCTCATGAGACGCTCCTACGACTTTAGTTGTAGTCAGGTGGTTTATTGCCACCATAGCGAACGTGCAGTTTTACGCAAATTCGTCTGACTCATCTGTGAGCTGAATCGGACAATCGGCTATTCAGCAGCCCCGCCAGAGACTCAACGCTTGTCGTGAAGCTCGGGCGGCCAAGCGCTCAAGAACCACATGACTCTTGGCGTCAATACATAGATCCAGTGCTGACCAGGGTAGATGAAGATGCCGACAGCCCAGATGGCGAGTAAGGTTCCGCCCGCTCGCCTACGCCGCCTCGGCGTGAACCATTCCTGAAACGCCTTATGCCTCTCCCGCAGTGTCATTACCACCCTCCCTGTTTGGTAAGCGGCGAAGCATATCACCTCTAGTTCAACGATAACGCGTCCCCGGCAAGGGCGGCGCCGGACCGGGTCATCCGCCAACATCTATGAGCTCAAGCAGTCCTCTATCGTCACTTACACCCTCGTCCCACTGTCCGCTCGACTCAGACTGTGTGAAAACCCAAATTTATCTCTGAAGCGTGCGAGCGTACGTGAAATCTGTAACGGCTTGGTTATTCAGCTAACCCAGATTTAGCGCAGGAGCGCGAATTTATGGTCGTTTTCTAACCAGTCGGATCGCGCTGAACGTTTTCACACAGCCTGGACCCAAAGCGGCCTCTCGCTAAGGACAGCAATCGGTCAATAGCAGCCAGCAGCTTGAAGGAGTCTCCGAGTCTATGGTCGATTCAGGCTGCGATGCTGAGCACTTGCGTCAGTACTGCGCAGTTATCGGACGCAGCCTGTGATTCCCCTGCGAACCCTGAAGCGCAAACCCAAGCCTAGGCCAAGCTGCCCTGGAGCAATTAAATGCTTATCCACTTGCGCGGTCGCTGCGACCGTGCGCGGCTATGAACATAGCGACGGCCGACCGGCAGTAGGATTCAATTTCGTTTTCGTCCTCTGCTCTCGCCTGATCGAAGCGGGCGATCATCAGTAGATCGGACCCTTTGAAGAGCGCGGCAAACAAGCGGGCGGCTTGGAGGGAATCGGGCACGTTGAGAAGCGCCTTCGCGTGAAGTTGGCGAAACAGGGTCTCGATGTCGGCGATGACATGGGCGGCGCCGGCTTCGTAGTGGCGCTTGCTCAAGGCGTTTTGACTCGTTTTATCGGCCATGACCATGGCTTCGATACTGCTGACGTCTGGTCTCAACAGCGTGCGCAGCAGTGATGTTCCCACCGCCATAAGTTGGTCTTCGACCGAACCTTCGGCACCTTCAAGCAGGGCCTGTGGTGCAAACGACTCCTGGCAACCAGCCGTGATGGCTGCGCTGAACAGCGCCTCCTTGTTCTCGAAGCGCTTATAGATGCTGAGCTTGGATATCTTCGCCCGCTGGGCGACCTTGTCCAACGTCGTCGCTTGAAAACCCAATTCCACAAAAAGTTCGCTCGCGGCGTTGAGTATCGTTTGGGCAAGCGCCTCGTTGGTGGGCCGGCCGCGCCGGCCCTGTATGGTCTCAGTCATGATATTGGTACTTTGCAGTATCTTAATTTAAGGTATACGATACCACTCGGTATCTTAAATTTGCAATCCAAAGGCTAGGTTTCAACCTGCCCTCCAGCGGAGCCCATCACCATGAATGACGTCATCATCATCGGCGGAAGTTTTGCCGGTCTCGCCGCCGCTTTACAGCTCGGCCGTGCCCGTCGCAAGGTCATCGTTCTCGATACCGGCTGCCCGCGTAACCGTTTTGCCGGCCATTCACATGGTCTGCTTGGTCACGATCACACACCGCCGCTGGAAATCCTGGCCGCGGCGCGGCAGCAGTTGGCGCGCTATCCAACGGTCAGGCTGGTCAATGCCCGGGCGGAGAAAATTTCTGGCGTAATCGACGATTTCTGCGTTGTCACTGACGATCACGAAAGCCTCAAGGCCCGCCGCGTAATCCTAAGCTATGGCGTCGCAGATCAGATGCCTGATGTTCCGGGCTTTGCCGATAGCTGGGGGACGTCCATCGTCCCCTGCCCCTATTGCGACGGCTTTGAAGTCGCCGGGCAACATTGGGGCCTCGTGTGGTCCGGCCCGCAATCTCACAACCAGGTCAGGCTGTTCCTCGATTGGACCGACAGGTTGACTGTCTTTGCCGATGGTCACGACATTGCGCCTGATATCCAGGCCGATCTGGCTCACCGCAACATATCTGTCATCGACGGGCGGATCGTCGAGATCGCCCATCACCAAGGGCATATCGCTACTGTCAATCTCGACACTGGCTCCACTGTTGCGGTCGACATCCTGTTTGCTCATCCGCGCAACAAGCCATCCGCAAACCTGCATGAATCGCTGGACCTCGCCACGATGGATACGCCAACCGGCGTCGTCCTCAAGGTCGACGAACGCCGCCAAACCAGCACACCCGGCATCTACGCCGCCGGCGATCTCACCACGCCCATATTGCCCTCGGTCACCCAGGCATCATCGCAGGGCGCGATGGCGGGTATTTTTGCCCAGCAGTCGATGCTGGCTTGAGCGCTTAGAGAGGAAATGAACATGGCCGTCGAACCGGACAGCGCGGGGGTGCGCTTACCTCCGCCCTTCATCTATCTAGGAGCGTTGCTGTTGGGGCTGGCGGCGGATCGGTTCGTCGCCCTGAGCTACTTCGGCATCGACCGGTGGTTGCTGGTCGCGACGGGCGCGCTGCTGTTCGCTGCCGGCGCGGTGATGATGCTTGCGGCGGCGGGGCTGTTCCGGCGTCTGGGCACCAACATTCCGCCGTCGCGACCAACGACCCTCATCGCAACGACCGGCCCTTATCGGAGGACCCGCAATCCCATGTATCTCGGCATGGCGCTTGTCTATGCCGGCATTGCGGTCGGCTTCGACGGAGCAATCGCCTTGGCTTTGCTTCCATTGGTGCTGATTGTGATCCAGAAACAGGTAATCGCCCGCGAGGAGCGCTATCTCGAATCCAAGTTCGGCGACGACTACCGCCGTTACAAGGCCAAGGTTCGCCGCTGGCTCTGACTATTCCGCAACTGCTGCATGCGGGATATCCTGATAACCAACACCGACTTTCTTGCCACGGCTACTGAATGGGCCCTGATTTCGTAGAATGACTGAAAAGGGGACAGATTTATTCCCCCTAGCCCAGATTAAATCGCCTCAGCGTGGTTTATTGAGGGTAGCTAGGGCGGACAAGACCTTTTCATGTATGTGAAGTGTCCCCTTGGTTTCGAGACGCTGCACCACGATCAAAAACGATAGGTTGCCTGGACTGATACTCCATGTGCGTGATTCTGATATTCAGCCGAGTACTGCGGCTGGAGTCCGGTTTTGTTTTCATGCTTCACTGAAACCCTGGCATCCCAGAGGTAACCGTAGGCGAAATCAATGGTGAGGTCCGCATCAGGTGAGTAGGCACCGCCCACGGTCACAGCTTGGCGATCGCCCACCGGAATGCGCACGCTGCGGTCGGTGTTTCCTACCGGTGCAGGGTCATAAGCGTAACCAGCCCTCAACAGCCACCGTGATGTCAATTGGGTGGACACCCCTATCGCCGCGGACCATGTATCATGCCAGTTCAACGACTCCCCCACTTTCCCGAAACCGAGTAGTTGGCCGGTGGATGAAACACCACTGTTGACCGCCTCAAACTTTTGAAGCCGGCTCCAACGGGTCCAGGTGGTTCCCAGATATCCGGTCCAACGGCTGTTGAACTTGTGAGTAATAGAGGTATCCAGAGACTCTGGCATTGTGAGATCCATCGACGCGGCATACTTTCCGTCCAGTGACAGTGCGCTGGGCGCCCCGGATACCTCGGTATGCCCTTCGAGGTGGTAGCTGACTTTTGAATGATAAGTCACCCCCCAGCGTGTCGACTCGCTGACATCGACAAGCACGCCGACGTTGTAGCCAATCGCCACATCATCGCCCTTGATGGTTACCAGCGTGTCCTGGCCATTCAAGGGGCCTGTAGCCAGAGCGTTCTCAAGTTTCGCATTGAACCGATTGATCGTCGGTCCTCCACCAATCGACAATACGTCATTGACGCGATAGGCGATGGTCGGTTGCAGGGTCATTTCCTTGGTCGTGCTGTAGGAGCCGTGGTAACGCCCCTGAAATGAACGTTCATAATCATTGACCAGCCCACTCGGCGCATAAAAACCCAGGCCAATCGATAACTGCTCGTCAATGGGTGTGGATGCATAGCCGAAGGGTATGGCCGCCAGAGGTACCGAGTCGCCTTTATTCGTCCCTGAAACACTGCTCCTGGCATGGCTGATATCGTCGCTCACTGCGAGTGAGGCGAATCCGCCGGACAGTTCACTGCGCTTCAGCTTGGTCAACCCGGCAGGGTTACCGTAAAGAGTGCTTGCATCCAGTGCGGAAGATGACCTGCCTGCGTACGCTGTTCCGGCACTACTGGAACTTTGCTCGTTAAGAGCAATGCCATTGGCGCTAGCAACGCCAGAGGCACCCAGTACCAGCAACGAACCGAGGAGTTTTATCGACGGACTCAGTAGCACATGACCAACGACAAAGATTGAACGGTTTGCCGAACATCCGGCTGCAGCAGATTTCCTGCTTCGGGGGCTCGGTCTCGTCCAGCTCCAGGCAAGGCGTTCCTGCCAGTTCGCGGGCAGTCTTCTCTACCACCACACTAAATTTCTGTCGCAGCGTCCTGGCATCAGCCTTGTCCAGATCCATCGCCGTATGAATGCCCATCGCTTGAAGGTGGGCAGTCATACGGCGGCCAACTCCCCACACCTCTTTCACCTCGGTATTGCGCAGCACCCAATCTCGCTTGAACGGATCGGTGATGTCGACCACGCCGCCGGTCTGGGCCTGCAGGCGCTTGGCCATGTGATTGGCCAGCTTGGCCAAGGTCTTTGTGCCGGCGATCCCAACCCCCACAGGTATGCCAGTGCACTGGAAGATCCTGGACCTCAGCTTTCGCCCGAACTGGGTCAAGTTTTCCTGAATACCGGACAGATCAGCGAAGCACTCGTCGATGCTGTAGATCTCGGTGGCAGGCACCATCGACTCGATCAACGACATGACACGCTCGCTCATGTCGCCGTAAAGCGCGTAATTACTGTAAAGGCTATGATGCCGTGCCGACGTAACTTGTCCTTCGCCTGGAAGTACGGTTCGCCCATCTTCACGAAAGGCTTGGCGTCGTATGACCTGGCAATCACGCAGCCATCGTTGTTGCTCAGTACGATGATCGGCGTCTTGGCCAAGTCGGGCCGGAATACACGCTCGCAACTTGCGCAAAACGAGTTGCAGTCAATGAGTGCGAAAACTGGATCACTGCGCATGGTCGCGAACGCTGTAACGCACGACACCCCAGATGACGAGCTCGTCGCCCTCCATGATGTACCGCGGTGGGTAGGTCGGATTCTCCGACTTGAGGACCACAACGCCATCGCGTCGGTGCAAACGCTTGCACACAGGTTCGCTGTTAACGGCAGCAATCACGATGTCGCCGTGCTCAGCCTCAAGGCCTCGGTCTACGATCACGAGATCACCCGAGTAGATGCCTGCGCCTTGCATGCTGTCGCCTTCAACTTTTACCAGGTACACATGGGGCGCCCGGAGGTCGAATAGCTCATCTAGGGAAATGTGGCCTTCCAAATGGTCCGCAGCAGGCGAAGGGAAACCGGCCGGGACATGGAACGAATACAGCGGTAGCGGTTCGGTAACACCGGTGGGCGTACCTAGAAATGTGATGGTCATGATGGAAGGCCCAATGCGAACTGTATGCATATACAGCAAATCCGGCATCGGGAGCCCGGTCAATCCTGGGTGGCGAAAATTCTGACGGGCGAGAGGTGGGATATGTGCGGACGGTACCCGATCTACGAGTCGATGGATCACTCGCTATTTCAGTTCCGCGATATTCGGCCGAAGGCCGCACCGGAGATCAACGACCTGAACGAGACAAGCGTGCTGCTGGGTCATTCGAAAGAGGGTATTACCAAGCATGTTTACCGGCGCGTCGGCGCGATCGCAAAGCCCTCGAAAGGCTGAAGTTTCGGAACTCTTGCCTTTTTTCGACCCATAAAGAAAAACCCCGCAGACGTTAATCTGCGGGGCTTTCGAATGGTGGAGGCCGAGGTCGGAATCGAACCGGCGTAGACGGATTTGCAATCCGGAGCATAACCACTTTGCTACTCGGCCTCAAAGGTCGGATCTAGCTGCTTGCGCTTTGCTATCTCCTTGAAACGCTGAACCTTTTTCAAAGTTTGCTGCGTTTCGATGGGCGCCATTATGTCTTCATTCTTTTAACCTTGCAACCCCCTGAACGAAAAAAAATTTCAACGGGTTCAAGGTGTTAGCGCAGGCGGCTGAGTTTACTCCACAAGCCTACCACCGCGTTCTCCACGGTACCGCTAGCGGCCATGCCAATGCGCTCCTGCAGGCTCTTGCGTTCGGCATAGTGCAGGTGGAACAGGTTGGCGTTGCGCGCGCGCTCGCTCAGGTACTCGTCACTGGTCTGCAGTTCGTCCACCAGCTTGCGATTCAAGGCGGCCACGCCCAGCCAGACTTCGCCAGTGGCCACTTCATCGATGTGCAACTGCGGACGATAGCGGGAGACGAAATCCTTGAACAACTGGTGAGTGATGTCCAGGTCTTCCTGGAACTTCTCCCGGCCCTTCTCGGTATTTTCGCCAAAGATGGTCAGGGTGCGCTTGTACTCGCCAGCAGTCAGCACTTCGAAGTCGATGTCGTGCTTTTTCAGCAGGCGGTTGACGTTGGGCAACTGTGCCACCACGCCAATAGACCCCAGTACGGCGAATGGGGCACTGACGATCTTCTCGCCGATGCACGCCATCATGTACCCACCGCTGGCAGCCACCTTGTCGATGCACACGGTCAACGGGATGCCCGCCTGACGAATACGTGCCAGTTGCGACGCCGCCAAGCCGTAACTGTGCACCAGGCCACCGCCGCTTTCCAGGCGCAGTACCACTTCGTCACGCGCGGTGGCGAGCGTCAGCAGCGCGGTGATTTCATTGCGCAGGCTTTCGGTGGCCGAGGCTTTGATGTCGCCATCGAAGTCCAGTACGAATACCCGGCTCTTGTCCTCGGCCTTGCCCTTCTTCTGCTGTTTTTCCGCCTTGGCCTGCTGCTTGCGCAGGGCCTTGAGCTGGGCCTTGTCGAGCAGGCCGGACTCCAGGCGCTCACGCAGGTCCTTGTAAAAATCGTTCAGGCGGGTGACCTGTAATTGCCCGCCCGGTTTGCGCCGACCTTTGCCACGCAGACCGGCGATGGCCGACAGCACCACCAGGATGGCGATGACCAGGGTGGCGGTTTTGGCGAGAAAGCTTGCGTATTCGGCAAGAAACTCCACGTTGACTCCTTAAATGCCTGCGCCACTACGGCGCGTCACTGTTGCAAGCATACCGTTGCGTCTGTGGTGCTGCCAGCCGGTGTAAACGCTGGCAACATCTTTCAAACAACCTTTTCAAACGCTTGTATGTTTTTTCGTTGACAGCCCGTGAGCCGCATCCTAACCTCGCAGCAACCTCCAACAGGCCGGAACCTTTCGTGGGCAATCTCTACCTGATTCGACATGGCCAAGCCTCCTTCGGTGCCGATGACTACGACGTCCTCTCGCCCGTGGGGGTACGCCAGAGCCAGGCCCTGGGTGAGCACCTGGCCCAGTTGGGCGTGCGGCTGGACCGCTGCGTGGCTGGCGACCTGCGCCGCCAGCAGGATACCGCACGGCTGGCGCTGCAGGCGCTGCACGCCAACGGCTGCCCGGTGCCGGCGGTTGAGACCGACGCCGCATTCAATGAGTTCGATGCCGACGGTGTGATCCGCGCCCTGTTGCCCGACCTGCTGCCGGAAGAGCCCGATGCCCTGCATGTGCTGCGCAATGCTGCGCAGCACCGCAGCGAGTTTCAGCGTCTGTTCGCGTTGATGGTGCAGCGCTGGCACGATGGCGAGCATGCCGATAATGGCCTGGAAACCTGGCATTCGTTTACGTCACGCGTACAAGGGGGCTTGCAACGCGTGCTGGACAGCGCCGGCAGCGGCGATCATGTTGCTATCTTCACCTCGGGTGGCACCATTGCCGCCCTGCTCCACCTGGTTACCGGTATTACCCCCAGCCAGGCGTTCGCGCTGAACTGGCAGATCATCAACACGTCGCTCAGCCAGCTGAAGTTTCGCGGCCGCGACGTGGCACTAGCCTCCTTCAACAGCCAGGCCCATGTGCAGCTGTTGAGGGCGCCGGAGCTTGTCACCTACCGATAAGCCCGGCTTGTTGTGTCCCTGCGGGGACGTGTAAATCACTCTATAAGGAATGCGCCATGACCTCCGTAGCTGATGCCGTCAAAAAGATGCAAGAGAAATTCAACCCATCCGCTGCCGCCGGCCTGGACCTGGTGTTCGGCTTCAACATCACCGACGAAGACAAGCACTACGCGCTGATCGTCAAGGACGGCACCTGCGACCTGCAGGAAGGCGAAAACCCGGATGCCAACTGCACCCTGGTGATGGACGCCGAAACCCTGAAGGGTATCGTCAGCGGCGAAACCGACGGCATGCAGGCCTTCATGGGTGGCAAGCTGCGGGTTGAGGGCGACATGATGCTGTCGATGAAACTCAGCGAGCTGTTCCCGTCCTGAGGGCTGGGAATACCGGATGATCGAAAAACCGAAGCCTGACGGCTTCGGTTTTTTTTGCCCTGCATTCGGTGCAGTGATCCAACAGCAACACCCTCACCTATTTGGCACATGGGACGATTGTTCCAATCCTGACGGGCCATTAGATTACCCAATAGTACTTGCTATCGAGAATAAGGAAGACGCATGACGCTCACCGACCAGTCCACCCAGGTACGCCCCGGCGAAGAACTCGACGCGGCCGTCATCGACCCTTACTTCAAAGCCAATATCCCCGGCCTGCACGGCCTGCCGAGCATTAGCCAGTTTCCTGGCGGCGCCTCCAACCTCACCTACCTGGTCAGCTACCCGGGCCGCGACTTCGTGCTGCGCCGACCACCCTTCGGGCAAAAGGCCAAGTCGGCACACGACATGGGCCGCGAGTTTCGCATCCTCAACCAGCTGAACAGCGGCTTCCCCTACTGCCCCAAGGCCTACGCACACTGCACCGACACCGGCCTGATCGGCGGCGAGTTCTATGTGATGGAACGGGTCAAGGGCATCATCCTGCGCTCGGACATCCCGGCCGAACTGAACCTGGACGCCAGCCGGACCGAAGCCCTGTGCAAAAGCTTCATCGACCGCCTGGTCGAGCTGCACCAGGTGGACTACACCGCCTGCGGCCTGGCCGACCTGGGCAAGCCTGAGGGCTACGTGCAGCGCCAGGTCGAGGGCTGGACCAGCCGTTATGAAAAAGCCCTGACACCGGATGCGCCACGCTGGGAAACGGTAACCGCCTGGCTGCACGAAAAAATGCCCGCCGACCACCCGCGCCCAGGCATCGTGCACAACGACTACCGGTTCGACAACGTCATCCTGGACGCGGACAACCCCATGCGCATCATCGGTGTGCTGGACTGGGAAATGGCCACCCTGGGCGACCCACTCATGGACCTGGGCAACTGCCTGGCCTACTGGATCGAAGCCGGCGACCCGGCGCCAGTGCAGTTGATGCGCCGCCAGCCAAGCAACGCGCCAGGCATGCTCAGCCGTCGCCAGTTCGTCGATTACTACGCCGAGCGCGCCGGCATCCGCCTGGACAACTTCGATTACTACTATTGCTATGGCCTGTTCCGCCTGGCAGGCATCGTTCAGCAGATCTACTACCGCTACTACCATGGCCAGACCCAGGACAAGCGTTTCGCCCAGTTCATTCACATGAACCGCTTGCTGGAACAAATGACCTTGCAGGTCATTTCCAAGTCCAGCCTCTGAGCACAGCCCACGACGACGGATAACAAGGAAAACAGCATGTCCAAGACCCACCTGTTCGACCTCGACGGCAAGATTGCCTTTGTTTCCGGCGCCAGCCGAGGCATCGGCGAGGCCATCGCCCACTTGCTCGCGCAGCAAGGGGCCCATGTGATCGTTTCCAGCCGCAAGCTTGAAGGGTGCCAGCAGGTGGCCGACGCCATCATTGCCGCCGGCGGCAAGGCCACGGCTGTGGCCTGCCATATTGGTGAGCTGGAACAGATTCAGCAGGTGTTCGCCGGCATTCGCGAACAGTTCGGGCGACTGGACGTGCTGGTCAACAACGCCGCCACCAACCCGCAATTCTGCAATGTGCTGGACACCGACCCAGGGGCGTTCCAGAAGACCGTGGACGTGAACATCCGTGGGTACTTCTTCATGTCGGTGGAGGCTGGCAAGCTGATGCGCGAGAACGGCGGCGGCAGCATCATCAACGTGGCGTCGATCAACGGTGTTTCACCCGGGCTGTTCCAAGGCATCTATTCGGTGACCAAGGCGGCGGTCATCAACATGACCAAGGTGTTCGCCAAAGAGTGTGCACCCTTCGGTATTCGCTGCAACGCGCTACTGCCGGGGCTGACCGACACCAAGTTCGCTTCGGCACTGGTGAAGAACGAAGCCATCCTCAACGCCGCCTTGCAGCAGATCCCCCTCAAGCGCGTGGCCGACCCCAAGGAAATGGCGGGCGCGGTGCTGTACCTGGCCAGCGATGCCTCCAGCTACACCACCGGCACCACGCTCAATGTCGACGGTGGCTTCCTGTCCTGATCAGGCTTTGACGGCGACCAAGGTGTAACTCAGGGGCAGGCGTGCAGGCTGCTCGCGCAGGCGATATTCGCCGTCTTCGCCCTTGACCATCTGCCCCGGCAGCGCCTCCCAGGGGATGCTCTGGTGCTCGACCAGCGCTGTCAGCTGCAGGCCGTGAGCCAGCAAGGCGGTGATCACTTCACCCAGGCCGTGGTTCCATTCGTGGGTTTCGGTGTGGGTCAGGCGTTGATCGGTTTCGACGTAGGTCTGGTCGGTGTGCCACACCGTCGGCGCTTCGTGTTCGAAATACGGATATTCGAGCTGCAGGCGGTCCTGATGATCTTCGTTGACAGCCATCAGTATCGGGTGCCCGTCGCGCAGGAACAGCCGCCCGCCCGGTTTCAGCAGTGCCGCGACGGTGCGCGCCCACGGCTCGATGCGGGGCAGCCAGCACAGCGCGCCAATACCCGTGTAGACCAGGTCGAAAGTACCCGCCGGCAGTACCTTGTCGGCGGCATAGACGTCAGACTCGACATACCGGATGGGCAGCGCGCAACGCTCGGCCAATGCCCGTGCCTCGGCCAGCGAAGCCTTGGAATAATCCAGGCCGCAAACCTTGGCGCCAAGGCGCGCCAGCGACAGGGTGTCGGTGCCGATGTGGCACTGCAAGTGGACCGTATCAAGCCCGTCGATGTCACCGAGCAATGGCAGGTCGAAGCGTACGGTTTCGGACAAGTGCCCGTGTTGCTGGACCAGGCGTTCGACCTCGTAGTCCTTCGAAGCGGCGTGCAACGGGGCACGCTCATCCCAGCTGATGCGGTTGAGTTGCAGTGAACGGTCCATGGTGTCGTCCTTGCGTGGAAGCACCTTATGCTAGTCGTCACCGCGCGCCCTGCGACACAACTGCCTTGATAAAAATTGTAAAGCCCGCGCGCCTCTGCTGCGGCAACAACTGCCTTGCTCAATACCCTGAATGTACGGGCCCTTACAGGAGCGGCGATAGCGCCAGCCGTTACAGGCAGGTTGCAGCAGCCGCTCGGCGTTGCAGGGCCACGCCGTCGTTCTGCTTCGCGTAGTAATCCACACGCGTCCCGCCCGACTGCGGGTAAACGTCCACGAACGCTTCGGCCTCACGGGTAAACACGGTGAACCCGCCCTGCTTGCGTGGTTCCAGGTAGCCGCTGGCGTCATCACCGAACACCTTCTCTTCCTGCCAGCTGAACTGGATGCACTGGGCGACCAGCTCTGGCGCCTTGTGCGAGTCGAGCTGCGCAGTCGGCTTGCCGCCACGCGCCGTTTCCATGGTCGCAGAAGCACAACCGGCCAGCATCAGCACCGCAGCCAACGGCAGAATCGCACGCATGTTCCATCCTCGGGGTCGCGAAAAAGAAGGCGACTCTAGCACTGGCAGGCATCCCGAGTGAATTGCCGCGCACTTGCCGCTGTCGCAGATAAAACATGCCATCACGAGGAACGCCTCATGAAACTGCACTATCTGCTACTCGCCGCCCTGCCTTGCCTGCCCCTGAGCGTCAGCGCCACCCCATCAAGCGAAGAAAGCATCACCGCCCCCGAAACCCACAACCGTGAACTGAACGTCGGCGACAAGGCCCCGGACCAGTACAAACGCGATGACCAGGCCATCCAGGACTGGAAAGCCAAGGGCCTGCCCGAACCGGAAAAGGAAAGCCACTGGGTGCGCATGGGCAGGCATTATGTGCTGGTGCAAATCACCAATGGCGTGGTGCTGGCGATTCAACCGGCATCCTGATTCGACACGCCCTGGCCAAGGCGACCCATTGCACAGCACCTCGCCGCCGGCCAAGTGCGCTTGGAACGCGTCGAGACGCCAGGGCTGGTCGATGCCGGTCAGTGCCACAGCCCATTGTTGCAGGCGGGCGCATTGGCGCTGATCGCTGGAACGCACAATTTTTTTTGCCCGCCCGGGAAACCAAATCGATCGGCCCCAGTCTTAAAAGGTGCCCCGTAAACCTATGCGGATCAAGGACCTATATCGTGCTCACGCGTCTTGCAAGCCTTTCCCTGGTTGCTGTTGTTCTGCTGACCGCAGGTTGCCATAGCCATCGCTACCATGATGACGACGGCTGGCGTGACCGCGACCGTGACCGTGACCATCGCCACCACCACCGCCATGACCGCGACGGCGATGACGATCGGCAATACCGCGGTGACCGCTACTACCGCTGAAGCGTCCTTTCAGCCCTGACCTGCCGCCCGTTGCGCGGCAACTTATCCTGATGATTCCTTTGAGGTTCGTATCATGCGTCTGACTCTGCCTTCCCTTGCCCTCGGCCTGCTGCTATGCCAGGGCGCTTTCGCCGGTGACGGTACTGCCGCCATTGGCGGTGGCCTGGGGGGTGTCCTGGGCAACGTTGTTGGTCAACAGCTCGGCGGCAAGACCGGCGCAGCCATCGGTGCCGGCGTTGGCGGCGCAGCCGGCAGCGCTGTCGGTGCGCGCAAAGGCAACCGTACCGAAGCCGCCATTGGCGGTGGCCTGGGCTCAGCCGGCGGCTCGCTGCTGGGCGGCGCAGTAGGCGGCAAGACCGGTTCGACCGTGGGTGCCGGCCTGGGCGGCGCGGCCGGTGGTGCCCTCGGCAACCATCTGGGCGACGACAACCGCGGCAGCAAGAAGCACCACCGCCACCGTCACTGACCCCGTGACCGGAGGGCCGCATAGCGGCCCTTTTTGTTGCAGCACATCAACACCCCCTTCACTACAAGCTGGCACACTGACTGCTACTGTCTATCGTGCCCCCGTGTGAAGGAACACCCCCTATCCATGAACCAAGAGTTGCTCTGGGTCCTCGGCCTGCTGGCCATCGTGATCATCCTGTTCGTCATCAACCGCCCACGCATGGACGTGGTCGCGCTGCTGGTGATTCTCGCCCTGCCACTACTCGGCATCCTGACCGTGGAACAGGCCCTGGCCGGGTTCAGCGACCCCAACGTGGTGCTGATCGCCGCCCTGTTCGTGATTGGCGAAGGCTTGGTGCGCACCGGCATTGCATATCGCATCGGCGAATGGATGAGCGAGCGGGCCGGCAATAGCGAAGCGCGCCTGCTGGTACTGCTGATGGTGGCGGTGGCCGGGCTGGGATCGATAATGAGCTCCACCGGCGTGGTGGCCATTTTTATCCCGGTGGTGCTGAGCATCGCTGCGCGCCTTCAGCTCTCACCCAGCCGCCTGATGATGCCACTGGCTTTTGCCGGCCTCATCAGTGGCATGCTCAGCCTGGTCGCCACACCGCCCAACGTGGTGGTGCACAGCGAACTGGTCCGCCATGGCGAAGCGGGGTTCAGCTTCTTCAGCTTTACCCCGTTCGGCCTGGTGGTACTGGTGCTGGGCATTGGCTACATGCTGCTGACCCGGCACTGGCTCAACGGTGAAGTGCGCAAGGACGGCCGGGTGGAAAGCCGCCGCACCTTGCTGGACCTGGTACTGGACTACAAGCTCAACGGCCGTGAACGACGCCTGCGCATCCGCCCTCAGTCGCCGCTGATCGGCCACAACCTTGGCGAGCTGCAACTGCGCACCAGACACGGCGCCAACGTGATCGGTATCGAGCGCCAACACAAGTTCACCACGCGCGTGATCGCGGCCGACTCGGGCACCGTGCTGCATCAGGGCGACGTGCTGCTGCTCGACCTGTTCGCCAAGCATGACGACCTGCGCAGCCTGTGCCAAACCATGCACCTGGAGCCGCTGCACTTCAAGGCCGCCTACTTCATCGATCAATCCCAGGATTTGGGAATGGCTGAGGTCTCGCTGCCACCCGGCTCGCAGTTGATCGGCAAGAGTATCCTCGAACTGGCGTTTCGCACCCGCTATGGCCTTAACGTGGTTGGCCTGCGCCGCGATCAGGCCGCTATCGAAGAGCAACTGGTGGAAGAAAAGCTGCGCCTTGGCGACACGCTGCTGGTAGTCGGCCCGTGGAAGGCAGTACGCCAATTGCAAAGCAAGCCCAAAGACTTCCTGGTCCTGAGCTTGCCCGCCGAGATCGACCTGGTCGCACCAGCCCGCACTCGCGCGCCGCAAGCGTTGCTTAGCCTGGCGGTAATGGTCGGGCTAATGGTCAGCGGCGCCGTACCCAATGTCATAGCAGCGTTGATCGGCTGCTTGCTGATGGGCGCAGGCCGTTGCATCGACATGAACAGTGCCTACCGCGCCATCCACTGGCAAAGCCTGGTGCTGATCGTGGGCATGCTGCCCTTCGCCCAGGCGCTGCAGAAAACCGGCGGCATCGACCTGGCGGTAGGTGGGCTGGTGAACGTGCTGGGTGGTGCCGGCCCCAGCGCCATTCTTGCCTGCCTGTTCGCCGTCACCGCAGTGATCGGGCTGTTCATTTCCAACACCGCCACCGCCGTTCTGATGGCGCCGGTGGCGGTCAGCACTGCGGCGCAGCTGGGCATGTCGCCCTACCCGTTCGCCATGACCGTCGCACTGGCCGCGTCGGCGGCATTCATGACGCCGGTGTCATCACCGGTCAACACGCTGGTGCTTGGGCCCGGGCAATACCGTTTTGCTGACTTCGTCAAGATTGGCGTGCCGTTCACCGTGCTGGTGATGCTGGTTACCGTCGTGATGGTGCCGTGGTTCTTCGGGCTGTGAGGAAAGTGGCCAGAAATAGAGGCAATTTGACATTATCGCAACCAATCGCGGCAGATTGACATCAGCCACCCTGAGCCAACACACTGCAGGTAATTGCCCCAGGTGCTCTATCGCGTTGTCCTGGATTTCGTTTCCGCTTGCCGGTCGAGTTCATGGTTTTTCCAGCCCAATCGCGCGTGTTGCCTTATGTCGTTGTACTTGGCGTAACCTTCGCCCTTACCCTGGGCGGCATCCTGGCACGCCCGATCGAATCGCTGTCGCTGTTCTGGCCAGTCAATGCGGTACTGGCCGGCGTACTGCTGCGCTACCCCCGTCAAGCCACTTTTACGGGCTTCAGCCTGGTGTGGCTGGCCATGGTCGGGGCCGACCTGCTGTGTGGCAGCGCCTGGGTACCGGCTCTGTGGTTCAACCTGTGCAATCTTGGCGTGGTGGTCACCCTCTGGCAGCTGCTGTCCCGCTTGCCACGCATGCACCGGCGAATGCGCAGCCCGCACGGCGTACTCAGCGTGTTCGCCGCCTGCGCCGTCGCTGCCATGGTGGCGGCCAGCATGGCAGCGGCAATGGCCGCCCCCTGGTTCGAACAGTCGTTGCGCGCCACCTGGCTGGCCTGGTTCAGCGAACAGTTCTCGACCGGCGTGCTGGTGCTGCCGGTGCTGCTTACAGCGCCCTCGGTGCGGGCCTTGATGCGCGGCGGCGCGCAATCCATCCGCCTGGCGCCGTTGCTGGTGCTGATGGCCTCGCTGGCATTCAGCATCGCCTTTGGTGGCCCTGGGGCCATTGCCTTCCCGATTGCCGCGTTACTGTGGTGTGCCTGGACCTACTCACCGTTCCTGGTTTCATTGCTGACGCTTACGGCCGGCAGTACGCTGATCGTGGCCGTGGCGCAAAACCTCATGCACTTCAGCGTGCCGCAGAGCGAGCCTGGGGTTACCACGCTGATGTCGGCGCGCCTGGGCATCGCAATGCTGGTGCTCGGGCCGCTGGTGGTGGCCTGCGTCAGCCAGGCCAACCGTAGCCTCATGGCCCGCCTGGCGCACCAGGCCACCGTCGATCATCTCACCGGTGTGCTCACCCGCAGCGCCTTCACACGCCGCGCCAACGCGTTGCTGGAGAGCCGCCAGCAGCACGCCCAGGCGCTGCCGCTGACCCTGATGATGCTGGACATCGACCACTTCAAGTCGATCAACGATGCCCACGGCCATGCCGTCGGTGACCAGGTGCTGCGCCAATTCGCCAGCACCCTGCAGGACCAACTGCACAACGATGAACTGATCGCACGCCTGGGTGGCGAAGAATTCGTTGTCATCCTGCCCGGACTTGCGCCAGAGCGGGCCAACTTCACCGCCGAACGCCTGCGCCGCGCCATCCAAGACCTTCACGTGGTACAGGCCGATCAGCGCCTGCAGATTACCGTGAGTATCGGTGTGGCAGGCTGCGACGCAGACATGCCGGCCCCCAGCCTGGACGAACTGCTGGCGAGTGCCGACCAGGCGCTGTACCGGGCCAAGGCCCGGGGCCGCAACCGCGTTGAACAGGCCGAAGTACAGCGCCTGGTCATCTGAACTAGCCAACCAGCAAGTCCCACGACAGCTTGGCGATCAGCACACACAACAGCACCAGGAACAGTCCGCGGACAAAACCGGCACCCTTGCGTACCGCCAGCCAGGTACCGGTCAGCGCGCCGAGAATGTTACACACCGCCATGGGCAAGGCTATGGCGTACAGCACGTTGCCCGTCGGCACGAAGAACACCAGCGCCGCAAGGTTGGTGGCAATGTTCACCACCTTGGCCGAAGCCGAGGCGTGCAGGAAGTCCAGGGCAAAGAAGCGGATGAACAGGAAGATCAGGAAGCTACCGGTACCCGGGCCGAACAGGCCATCGTAGAAGCCGATAGCGCCGCCGATCAGCACTGCCAGGCACTGCTCCTTGCGGCCGACCCGCGCAGGTGTGTGCAAGGTGCCGAAGTCCTTCTTGCAGAAGGTGTAGACCGCCATCAGCACGATCAGCACCAGCACTGCCGGGCGCATCACGCTGGGGGGTACCAGTGACACCGTGGCGGCCCCTGCGAACGACATGACAAAGGCACTGAGTGCCGCCGGTACGATCAACCCCCAATCCAGCGTCACTTTACGGATGAACGAGCGGGCCGCGAAGGCCGTGCCGCACACGGACGCCAGTTTATTGCTGCCGAGCAATGCGGCCGGTTGCGCGGAGGGCAATACGTTGAACAAGGCCGGGATCTGGATCAGCCCGCCGCCACCCACCGCAGCGTCGATCAACCCAGCGGCGAAGGCGAACACAGAAAGCACAGCAATATCCATCATGACGCGGTTCCAGGCAGTGAAGACGCCTGCAAGGCTAATCAAAGTGGCACACTTGTGTTGAAATGCCATATTGCGATAACTGCAACGAGGAGCAGGCCATGGCACTGGACATGCTGCGGGAAATCCAGGCGTTCGTCAGCGTGGCGCACAAGCGCAGCTTCGTTGCTGCCGCCCGCGCCCTGGGGCGTTCACCCAGCGCAGTTACACGCGCGGTACAAACCCTGGAAGACAATGCGGGAAGCAAACTGCTCAACCGCAACGCCAACGCCGTCACCCTGACCGAGGCCGGCGAGCGCTTGCTGCCGCATGCCGAACGCTTGCTGGATGTGCAACGCGATGCTGCCGACGAACTGGCCGCGCTCAGCGGCAGCGCCCAAGGCTGGATTCGCTTTGCCGCGCCGCAACTGCTGGGAGAGCATGTGCTACCGCAAGTGCTTGCCGAGTTTTCCCGCCGCCACCCCCAGGTGACCCTGGACGTGCAGTACAGCGACGAAGCCCTTGACCCGCTGCAAGGTAAATTCGACTTCGTGGTGCGCGGTGCCTTCCCGCAATCGAGCGAGCTGATCGGCTATCCGCTTTGGCCCTACCAGCGCCACCTGTATGCCAGCCCGGCATATCTGGCCCTGGCTGGCACACCGCAACATCCGGAAGACCTGGATGGACACACCTTGATCCTGCATACCGCGCCACGCATCCTCAAGGCCTGGCACTTTTGCCACGATGACCAGATCACCAGCCTTCGCCCCAGGCCCAGGCTCCGCCTGGGCTCAGGAGGCGCGGTGTACCACAGTGCCCTGGCCGGCGCCGGCATCGCCCGCCTTGCCGCCTGGGTCGGCGAAGCACAGGTCAAGGCCGGGCGCCTGGTGCGGGTGTGCCCGCAGTACCGCTTGACGTCCAGTAGCGGCCAGGACCCACAGATGCATGCTGTATACCCTGCCGGCGAGTTGCCGACGCGGGTGCGTGACTTGCTGGCCGCCCTGCGCCGTGCCGGCCCGCTACGCTGAAACAGGCCATGAAACGACTGTTCAATTTCTGCTCAATTTAACAGAGCCCGCCGCGGGTCTGGCTTGCAGCACTTTATCCACAGACCTACCCACGTTTTTTGTGGACAGATTTCCCAGCGTAAAGAACGACTTATCGCACAAGGAGAAAGGCGAATTGGCCAACTTGACCAGCTCGATCCGCTCCTGCCCTGAGAATGACTTGCACCTGATGCTGATCCAACAGTGCGATGAAGAAGATGACCGGCCATTGGCCAATAGATTGGGCCCGTCGCTTGAAGTGGACGGGCCGCGCAGGGGAAAACGCAGTTGAACTCAGCTTGGCGGAATGGTGCCAAGAATACCAATCAGAATGGTCAGCAGCAGAAAACCACCCAGGAACAGCGCCAGCTTGCCCATTGGAACCTCTACAGTTGTGATGCGGGAATGGGCATATTGTCGAGCTTGGGCTGATACGGTTACAGATTCAGGTTTATGGAAAAAAAGCGGATCAGATGTGATGCGCAGATGCCGCTGGGCTGGATTCAGCCGCAGTGGTTGACGCTGAGCACGTGTCGCTCGCGGGCCGGCAATTGATACATGAAGTTTCTAAACACGCCTCCAGCTTTGCGCAGTACCTGCGTTGGGTGCGCTGCCCCTCGAAAGCGCCCGAACCCAGCCAATACGGTAGATTGAGCTTGCTTGGGAGGACACGATCTGAAACACGACTTGTAGGATTATTTACCGCACTCCGTAGGAAAGGTCGCGGCAATGAGTATTGCCTGTATGAAACATCAGTTTCTCCGGCAAATTCGAGCTGCTACGGTCCATTTTTCCTACAACGGTACGGAAGCCTACAGCGTGAGAAAAGCATGGACTCGTTCAAAACCTCTGCACTGAAGTTGCAGAAAAATCTGCTTAACCTGCGCGTTGAGCGTGAGCGCTTAAGAGGTGAAGGCAAGGACAAGGAAGCGGATCAACTCACTGGGCCGATCGCGCGGCTTGAGGAGGCCATTCGGCAACTGCCAGATAGCCTGAAGCCCGACACCTTGCAGTGACCTGCAAGAGCCATTGTCATGCTCCACAGCTCAAACCTACCCAGCACGTGCAGGAGCAGCCTTGCGCTGCGAAGAGCGCGGTAAGGCAAACGACTGCCTTAGGCAGTTATTGCTTCTTCGCAGCACAAGGTTGCTTCGGGAACCGAGCTGGCGCCGGGTCACCTACCCCCTCAGAACAACTTGATCGTGTAACTCAGAATCAAGCGGTTCTCATCTATATCTGTCCGGTAGTTGGAGCGCGCCATCACGTTGCGCACCCGTATCCCAAGCCCGGCCAACGGCCCGCTTTGCACCACGTAGGCCAGGTCCAGGTCACGCTCGCGGTCACGCCCTTCAAAGCCCAGCCCTGTTTCCACGTCTCGCCCCTTTACATAACGCAGGGTCGACGTCAGCCCCGGAAGCCCCAAGGCGACAAAATTGTAATCATGGCGCACCTGCCACGAGCGTTCACCCGGCGCCGAGAACTCATAGGTCGGCAGCGTATTACCCATCGGGTTGGTGTTGGCGCCTACCTGGATAAAGCCGTCATCCCCGCCGATCTGCTGATAGCCCACATAGAAGGTATGCCCGCCGGTCTTGGCCGAGAACAGGCTGAACAGCGCATGGTTATCGTAGTCGCCAGCCACCTTGCTCCCGTCCTCGCGGGCATCGAAGTAACCGGCATTGACCCCCAGCGTCCAGCCCCCGATCGGCTCGGCATGCTTGAAGCTATAGAAGCGCTGCTGGTAGATATCCTCCAACTGCGCCTGCCAGACACCGACGCTGGTACGGTTGTCGTTGAAGGCATAGTCGGCACCCACGTAGTTGAACCGGTCGCTGGTAAAGCGCGCCAGCCGCGCCGGGTTGATCGGATCGTTGACCAGCGCGTACATCTTCTGGCTGTTGGACGAGTCGCGCAGGCTGGTGGAGCGGAACTGGCCGGCGCTCAGGGTCAACCCGGCGAACTCGCGCGACTCCAGCATCGCGCCCTGGTAAGTCGGCGGCAACAGGCGCAAATCGCTGAACAGCAGCACCGGCAGGTTGGGCATCAACTCGCCCACCTTCAGCTCGGTTTGCGACACCTTGAACTTGATCGCCGCACCCAGGCGGCTGTATTCGTCCGCCGACTTGCCGCTGTCCAGGCTGGGCAGCAACCCGGACCGGGCATGTTCCGGGCTGCTGTCGAGCTTGAAACCCAGCAGGCCGGTAACATCCACACCCACGCCAACGGTGCCCTGGGTATAACCGGAGCTGGCATTGAGGATAAACCCCTGCGCCCATTCCTGGGTACGCGACTGGGTGCTGGCGCCCTTGATATCGGCATAGTCGCGGCTGAAGAAGTAATTGCGCGCCTGCAGCGTGGCGCGGGCACGTTCGATGAAACCGGGCTCGTCTGCCGAGGCTTCCGCACACAAGGCGGCGGCAATACAACCGCCGGCCAGTCGTGCAGATGAAGAAAAACGCGGCGCAGTGAAACCTTGCATAGGGCTACTCCTGGATTTGGGCAACAGCAACCCGGCGCGGCGGCACTGCATGGCCACCGGCGTGCGGGTTGCATCGAGAGAGGTCGGCAGGCGGGCCCCCGGCCCGCCTGCCCTGCCGTTGCGTGAAGCGCTGGGCCGCTAGCGGTTGACCAGCTTGGCCGGCAAGGCGATGACCAGGAAGCAGCTGAGGATCAGGCAGCCGGCAAACACCCACAGCGCAGCGTGCGAGGTGCCGGTGAGGTCGGTGACCACGCCCATCAGTGAGTTGCTCACCAGGCCGGCGATGTTGGCTACCGAACAGGCCAGGGCAAAACCGGTGGCGGCTGCGGTGCCTTTGAGGAAGGTCGCCGGCAGGCTGAAGAACACCGGCACCGCGCCGATGATCGCCGCCGAGGCAATGGCGAACAGCACCACGGTCATCACCAGGTTCTGGCTGAACAAGGTGCTGCTGGCCATGGCGATTGCACCAATGATGAACGGCACGATGATGTGCCAGCGGCGCTCGCGGTGGCGGTCGGAGCTGGCCCCGATCATGAGCATGCCGGCCAGCGCGGCCAGGCTTGGAATGGCCGTGAGCAGGCCGATATGGAAGGTATCGCTGACGCCCGCATCGCGGATGAAGGTCGGCATCCAGAAGCCCATCGCATAGGCGCTGAGCAGGATCGAAAAGTCGATACCACCGAGCATCCACACCTTAAGGTTGAAGAAGCCATCACGGAAGCTGTGTTTGCTGTCCTTGCCCTCGGCATCGTCCGCGGCCAGGTCTGCCGCCAGTTGTGCCTTGTCGTCAGCCGACAGCCATTTGGCCTGCTGGAAATGGTTAGGCAATGCCCAGAACGTGAGGATGCCGAGTAAAACGCTGGGGATCGCCTCCAGCAGGAACAGCCACTGCCACCCATGCAAACCGTGAACCTGGTCGAAATGCCCCATGATCCAGCCAGAAATCGGCCCGCCAATCACGCTCGACAACGGCAGCCCGATCATGAACAGGGCAATGATGCGCCCGCGGCGATAAGTGGGGTACCACATGGTCAGGTAGAACAGCACGCCTGGCAGGAAGCCGGCTTCGGCCGCACCCAGCAGGAAACGCAGGATATAGAACTGGGTGGTGCTGGTGACGAACATGGTGCAGGCCGAAAGCAGGCCCCAGGTGATCATGATGCGGGCGATCCACAGCTTGGCGCCAACGCGCTGCAGGATCAGGTTGCTCGGCACTTCGAAGATGATGTAGCCGACGAAGAACAGCCCGGCACCCAGGCCATAGGCCGCTGTGCTGAACTGCAGGTCTTCGAGCATCTGCAGCTTGGCGAAGCCGACATTGATGCGGTCCAGATAAGCTGCGAGGTAGCAGAAACACAAGAAGGGGATGAGCCTCCAGGTGATCTTGCTGTACAACGCTTTCGTGCCATGGTCGATGTCACTGTGGACCGTGGTTGCATTCGCAATTGGCATTTCCTGTCTCCTGGCGGGCGACTTTGTGGTTGTTTTAAGGCCAGCAGTTTTCGACGCGCCGGGCACGCCGCGCATTCTACGCGGCGGGCCTGGACAGCGCCTGAAGACCCCGAGTGCTCCTGCGGGGCGACCACCCGGACAGCAGGCGGTCATGGACGGGCTTCCCGCACCGGTCCTTGATTGTTATTGGGTAGGCGCTGCCCGGCGTTCAGCCGGCCAAGTGCCTGAGTTGCTGCATGGCATCCTGCCGGGTGACGACATCGCCGTACTTGCTGTCGATGTCGAACAGGTTGGCTTCGTGCGGGTCGCTGTGGCGGTCACCGACACACTCGCGCACCACGATGGTTCGAAACCCGTGCTGCATGGCATCCACCGCACTGGCGCGGATGCAGCCGCTGGTCGAGCAGCCAGCCAGCACCACGGTATCCACCCCTTGTGCATGCAGCAGCGGGGCCAGGCTGGTGGCAAAGAAGGCGCTGGCGTACTGCTTACTCAGCACCACCTCCCCTGCCTGTGGCGCAACGGCCTCGCAAAAGGCTGCCAGCGGGTTACCTTCGACCATGTCCTTCATCACCGGCGCCTTGCGCACCCACACGCCGCCGTCAGCAAAATGCGGCGGCTGGTAGCGGATGTTGGTATGCACCACCAAGGTACCGCAGTCGCGCGCCAGCGCCAGCAGGCCGGCGGCCTGCTCGACCGCCGCGACCACGCCTGGGGCGTACAGCGGTGCGCCCGGGGTGGTGTAGCCCTGCATGAAGTCGATCATCAGCAGGGCCGGCTTGCGGCCAAAGCCGATGCGCTGGCCCCACACACCCTGGTAGTTGTCACGGGCGCTTTGTGCGTCGCTCATGTCCACCTCCCGATTTCAGTAGGCGCCAGACAGCAAGGCACCGGCGCCCGGTACGATCGGCTCCAGGTCCAACGCCTTGAGCATGGCGTAGGTGGTGGCGATGGCAGCGGTGACCACAGGCTTGCCGGTTTGCGCCTCGACCTTGGCCACTGCCGGCAGCGATTGCATCTGCACGCACGCCGACAGCACCACCACATCGACACCTTCAAGGTCCATGCCGGCGACGATGCCTGGCAGGTTGGCCGGGTCGTGACGGGCCACGGCGAGGTTGTCGGGGATTTCCAGCGCGCGCCAGTCCTGCACCTCGAAGCCTTCCTCGCGGATGTAGTTCACCACCAGCTCGGTCAGCGGCTTCATGTACGGCGCAACGATGGCAATGCGCTTGGCCTTCATCACATGCAAGGCCTCGACCAGCGCCCCGGCGCTGGTGATCACCGGCGCCAGTGCATCATTGTCGGCGGTGGCCTGCTGCAGGCGTTTTTCAGATTGACGGTGATAGCCCAGCCCCATGGCCATGATCGCCACAAGGCAGGCATAGCCCAGCACATCGACCTTGGCGTCGGACAGCTCCACTGCGCAGCGGTCGGACTCGGCGTCCATCGCGGCCAGCTCTTCCTTCTTCACCTGCTTCATGCGCATGCGGCTGGAATGGAAGGTGAACCGCTCGGGGCGGATCGCCTGGCGTGCGTTGAGCATCGCCGGAATTTCGGTTTCCATGGTGGTGTTCGAACTCGGCACGATCTGGCCGATGCGGTATAGCTGGGTCATGTCTCGTGCTCCGTCAGACGAGGGGGTGGTCGAGGAAGTCGCCAAAGGCGGCGAAGAAACCGTCCAGGTCATCCCAGGGGATCATGTGGCCGGCGTTGTCCACGTACGCGACCTGGATATCCGGCTTGAGCTCGCGCATTTCAGCAATGTCACGGGGCTCGATCACCCCACCCCGCCCGGCCACCATCAGCAATGCCGGCTGGCGCACCGCGGGCAGGTACTGGTGGATATCGACCCCGTGGAAATCATCGAAGGCCCGCACGATCGCCGGCTCGTAGCAGGTGTGCAGCCACTCGGCACGCAGGGCCAGTTGCTCGTCGCTCCAGGTGGCGCAGAAGGCGCGCATGTCATCGCCGCTCATGCCAACCGTGGCTTGGCGGATCGAATCTACGTACCACGGCAACTTGCTCGGGTAGGCGCGGCGGCCCGGCCCGGACACCGGTGGGTCGACCAGCACCAGCCGCTGCAGCCCCGGCGCCCCTTGGGCGGCAGCGCGGATGGCAAAACGCGCCCCCATCGAGTGCCCGACAAGATGGTAGCCATCCAGGCCCAGCGCGGCGGCAAAGGCGGGAATATCCGCAGCACAAGCGTCGGTGCCGTAGTCCAGTTCGGGGCCGCTTGAAGACAAGCCGCGCCCGCGCACATCCAGCACATAGGTGTCGAAATACTGCCCAAGGCGCTCGGCGACAAAGCCCCAGGTGATCGCTGGGCTGGTGATGCCTGGCACCAGGATCAGCGCATGGCCCTTGCCGCCATAGTGCAGGTAATGCTGCCGGATGCCATTGGCGCTGACGTTACCACCAGCGACGAAGGTGCTCATGCCGCCTCCCCGCTATTAAGCTGCTGCTCATAGAGGTCGTAGCCGTAAACCCAAGCTGGGTCTTCCTGGGTGTAGAGCCAGGTGTTGGCGTTGGATACCGATTGCACCTGCGATGCCCGCTCTTTACGGTTGGCCTCGTACAGGGCGAACGCCGTGCGGTGGTCCGACACCCCGGTCTCCTGCAGGCAGCGGGTCAGCATGGCCGCGTCCTCGATGGCCATGCACGCGCCCTGGGCCATATGTGGCTTCATCGGGTGGCAGGCGTCGCCCAGCAGCACCAGGCGACCACGGCTCCACAACGGCAACGGGTTGCGGTTGCGCAGCGGCCACTTGGTAATCGATTCGGTAGCGTCGATCAGCTTCTGTACGGTGGGGTGGTAGCCTTCGAAGGCTGCGCGCATTTCTTCCTGGCTGCTGTCGACGAACGCACCCTGGAAGTCCCAGGCCTCATGTGGCACGCCGGTGACGAAGTAATACTCGTCGCGCTTGCCGGTGGTGTAGTAGACCATCATGTGGCGGTCTTCGGACCACCATTTGACGCAGGGCTCGAACACATCGGCATGCTGTGCCAGGTTCACCCCGCGAATCAGTGCACGGTGCGCGACCCAGCCGCTGTAGATCGGCGCTTCAGCCCCCAGCAACTCTTCACGGATCTTCGAATGGATGCCGTCGGCCCCAATGACGATGTCGGCCACGGTGTGGGTGCCGTCGGCGAAGTCCAGGCGCACCTGGTCACCTTCGTCGACGATCTTTTCCAGACGCTTGCCGAAGTGCACGGTGCCCGGCTGGATGGCCTCGATCTGCAGGGCGTGCAGGTCGCCACGGTGGATGGTGATGTACGCGGCGCCGTATTCGCGGCGGGCAAACTCGCCCAGCGGAATGCGCGACAGGTAATCACCGGTATTGCCGTCGCGGCTGAACCAGAAGTCCGGGTGCGAGCCCATCAGCTCCAGCTTCTGCTCCAGCCCCATGCGGCGGAAGATTTTCATCACGTTAGGGCCGATATGAATGCCCGCGCCCAGGCGGGTGAACGCCGGAGCCTGTTCGAATACCTCGACATCGAACCCGGCCTGTTGCAGCAACGTGGCGGCGGCTGCCCCACCCAGACCTGCACCGACGATTGCGATTTTCTGCCTACCCCGCATGGGTATGTCTCCTCTTGTTCTGATAGGTGGCCAGCGGTTCAACCGCCTGACTATTTAGAGCGTATACGCTACAAATGACTTTTGAAAAGAGCCAGCTTAAAATATTTTTCAAACAGCTGAACGAAACGAAAACCGGCTGACTGTTACCGTAAATACTGGACTATGTGTGGATAGGTAACGCTTGAACAGATAACTTGCGCTCGCTGGCAGGATGCGTTTTCATCTGCATAAGTAGGGTGTACACACTATTATTTTGCACCGAGATGAAGCACCAGGCACTGCCATGGTGCGCCCCTGTCAACGCCACCCAGGAGAACCCCGATGCCGGTGAGCAATGCACAACTGACCCAGATGTTCGAGCACGTACTGAAGCTGTCTCGCGTGGACGAAACGCAGAGCGTGGCCGTGCTCAAGAGCCACTACTCCGACCCGCGCACGGTCAACGCCGCCATGGAGGCCGCCCAGCGTTTGAAGGCCAAGGTGTATGCGGTAGAGCTGCCGGCGTTCAACCACCCGACCGCCATGGGCAACGACATGACGGCCTACTGCGGCGACACCGCGCTGACCGGCAACCTGGCGGCGCAGCGGGCGCTGGAAGCGGCCGACCTGGTCGTCGACACCATGATGCTGCTGCACTCGCCCGAGCAGGAGCAGATTCTCAAGACCGGCACGCGCATCCTGCTGGCCGTAGAGCCACCCGAGGTGCTGGCGCGCATGCTGCCGACCGAAGACGACAAACGCCGGGTGCTGGCTGCCGAAACCCTTTTGAAACAGGCGCGCAGCCTGCATGTGCGGTCCAAGGCCGGTAGCGACTTCCATGCCCCGCTCGGCCAGTACCCGGCCGTGACTGAGTACGGCTATGCCGACGAACCGGGGCGCTGGGACCACTGGCCCAGCGGCTTTCTGTTCACCTGGCCGAACGAGGACAGCGCCGAGGGCACGCTGGTGCTGGACGTGGGCGACATCATCCTGCCGTTCAAGAACTATTGCCGCGAGCGCATCACCCTGGAAATCGAAAAAGGCTTCATCACCGGCATACATGGCGGCTTCGAGGCCGAGTACCTGCGTGACTACATGAAGTACTTCAACGACCCCGAGGTATACGGCATCTCGCACATAGGCTGGGGCCTGCAGCCGCGCGCGCAATGGACGGCCATGGGCCTGCACGACCGCAACGACGGCATGTGCATGGATGCCCGTGCGTTCTACGGCAACTTCCTGTTCTCCACTGGCCCCAACACCGAGGTCGGCGGCAAGCGCAAGACTCCGTGCCACCTGGACATCCCGCTGCGCAACTGCGATATCTACCTGGATGACAAGGCGGTAGTGCTGGCCGGCGACGTGGTTGCACCAGAGGAGTCGCGAGCGCGATAGGGGTTATACTGGCCGGGCGCTCCGCTATTGGCGGCCGGCCAGCCTCTTTCCACCCAGCCCAAGCCATCCTATGTCGAAAAAAACCACCCCCAGCAGCGCCCCGCTCGACAACACCCCCTACGACGTTACCGAACAGGTCGGGCACTTGCTGCGCAAGGCCTACCAGCGGCACACGGCGATCTTCCAGCAGCAGGCCTGCGACCCGCAGCTTACCTCGATCCAGTTCGTCACCCTGTGCGCCCTGCGCGACCACGGCCCCAGCTCCCAGGCCGAACTGATCAAGGCCACCGCGGTGGACCAGGCAACCATCCGCGGCATCGTCGAGCGCCTGAAGGCGCGCGAGCTGGTGCAGCTTTCGCCAGACCCGGGCGACCGGCGCAAGGTCATCGTCGAACTCACCGAAAGCGGCGCGGCCTTGCTCGATGCAATGATCCCCTGCGCCCGGCAGATCAGCGAATTGAGCATGGGCAGCCTGAATGCCGGGGAGCGCGTAGCCATTTTGTACCTGCTGCGCAAGATGATCGACAGCGACGAGAACGCGGGCTGAAAATTGTTGTGACTGCCGCGGTGGCCGTCACAGATACGCGGCCTGAGAGATCAAGCACATCGCGAGCAAGCTCGCTCACATTGGACACGCATCGGTGGTTGGACACAGGCCGTCGTAGGAGCGGGTTCACCCGCGAATGGGCCGGTCCTGCTAGCCAATCTCCACCTGCCGATCACCGTTGCCGCCACCACCGTATTCGCGGGTAAACCCGCTCCTACACACGCATCGGGGGTTCGGCACAGCGCGATGCGCCGCGCGGGCGGCGCTCGATTTCTCAGACGCCGACAATCTTCCTCCCTGCCCCCCACCACAGCTCTCTGCAAATTCATCTCTGGCCTGCTTCTTGCTCACTCATTTCATGTAGTGAGTACTTACCGAAACGCTCGCGTCATTTGAGTCCTTTGGTAGCGCAAGCAACCTCCAGAGATGAGCCAACAATGCAAATAACCATCTCCCTGCAGGTCAACGGCCAGCCCGTCGAAGTCAGCGCCATGCCTGACACCCCGCTGCTGCTGATCCTGCGCAACGACCTGTGCCTGAACGGCCCCAAGTACGGCTGCGGCCTGGGCGAGTGTGGGGCGTGTACGGTGATCATCGACGGCGTGGCCGCCCGCTCCTGCGTCATCCCCTTGGCCGGCGCCGCTGGCCGCGATATCACCACCCTCGAAGGGCTGGGCAGCAAGGCCGCGCCGCACCCCGTACAACAGGCGTTCATCGACGAGCAGGCGGCCCAGTGTGGTTACTGCATGAACGGCATGATCATGACTGCCAAGGCCCTGCTCGATCGCATTACCGACCCCAGCGACGAACAGATTCGCAATGAGCTGTCCGGCAACCTGTGCCGCTGCGGCACCCACGTCGAAATCCTGCGCGCCGTGCGCCGCGCTGCCGAGACCCGGAGAAAGCCATGAACCACTCACAACAGGTGCCCAGCCGCGACCAACTGCTGGCCAAGACCGGCGTGTTGCTGATCGTCGACCAGATCACCCCACCCTCAGGCCCTGTGGCCAAGGGCGTGACACCTATAGTCAAGGAACGTGAGCTGGCGTTGTTCATCGCGGTCAGCGACAACGGCATGGTCTACGCCTTCAATGGCCATGTCGACCTGGGCACTGGCATCCGAACCTCGCTGGCGCAAATCGTCGCCGAAGAGCTGGACCTGCGCATGGACCAGGTGCACATGGTGCTGGGCGACACCGAGCGGGCACCCAACCAGGGCGCGACCATTGCCAGCGCCACCCTGCAGATTTCCGCGGTACCGCTGCGCAAGGCCGCAGCCACAGCGCGACGCTATCTGTTGCAACAGGCCGCCCTGCGCCTTGGCTGCCCGCCCGAAATGCTGCGCATTGAAGACGGCACGGTTATCGCCAGTAACGGCAGCACGCTGAGTTTTGCCGAACTGGTGCAAGGCGAGAACCACCGGCTGCACATTGCCGACGACGCCCCGCTCAAGGCCATCGAGAACTACCGCCTGGTCGGGCGCAGCGCCCCTCGGGTAGACATCCCTGGCAAGGCCACCGGCGAGCTGACCTATGTGCACGACATGCGCCTGCCCAACATGCTTCACGGTCGGGTCATCCGCCCACCCTATGCCGGCCATGACAGCGGCGACTTTGTCGGCAACAGCCTGCTGGCGGTGGATGAATCCTCCATCGCCCATCTACCCGGCGTGGTCGCCGTGGTGGTCATCCGCGACTTCGTCGGCGTGGTGGCAGAGCGCGAAGAGCAAGCCATCCGTGCAGCCCATGAGCTGAAAGTCAGCTGGAAGCCCTTTACAGGCAAGCTGCCCGACCTTAGCGATGTCGCCCAGGCCATCCGCGACAACCCGCGCGTGCAGCGCACCGTGCTGGACCAGGGCGATGTCGACGGCGGCATCGCCAACGCCAGCCAGCGCCTGAGCCGCAGCTACCTGTGGCCTTACCAGCTGCACGCATCGATCGGCCCATCATGTGCGCTGGCCGACTTCACCGCAGGGCAGATCCGCGTGTGGTCAGGTACGCAGAACCCGCACCTGCTGCGCGCAGACCTGGCCTGGCTGCTGGCGTGCGATGAAGCACGCATCGAGATCATTCGCATGGAAGCAGCCGGTTGTTATGGCCGCAACTGCGCCGATGACGTGTGCGCCGACGCGGTGTTGCTGTCGCGTGCGGTGCAGCGCCCGGTGCGGGTGCAACTGACCCGCGAACAGGAACACGTGTGGGAGCCCAAGGGCACCGCGCAGCTGATGGAAATCGATGGCGGCCTGAACGCCGATGGCAGCGTGGCTGCCTATGACTTCCAGACCAGCTACCCGTCCAATGGCGCGCCCACCCTGGCCCTGCTGCTGACCGGTGCCGTGGAACCGGTGCCGGCGCTGTTCGAGATGGGCGATCGCACGTCGATCCCGCCTTACGATTACGAACACATGCGCGTCACCATCAATGACATGACGCCACTGGTGCGCGCCTCGTGGATGCGGGGGGTGTCGGCCATGCCCAACAGCTTCGCCCACGAGTCGTACATTGATGAGCTGGCCTTCGCCGCTGGCGTCGACCCGGTCGAATATCGCCTCAAGCACCTGTCCGACCCGCGCGCCATCGACCTGGTCAAAGCCACCGCTGAACGCGCGCAATGGCAGCCGCATACCCGGCCCATGCAGACACAGGCCGAAGGTGATGTGCTGCGCGGCCGGGGTTTTGCCTATGCGCGCTATATCCACAGTAAATTCCCCGGCTTCGGCGCGGCCTGGGCAGCGTGGGTAGCTGATGTCGCAGTGGACCGGCGCACAGGCGAAGTGGCCGTCACCCGGGTGGTGATCGGCCACGATGCCGGGATGATGGTCAACCCCGAGGGTGTGCGTCACCAGATCCACGGCAACGTCATCCAGTCCACCAGCCGGGCGCTCAAGGAGCAGGTCAGCTTCGAAGAGTCGACGGTGGCGAGCAAGGAATGGGGCGGCTATCCGATCCTGACCTTCCCCGAGGTGCCAGCTATCGACGTAATGATGCTGCCGCGCCAGCACGAGCCGCCAATGGGCAGTGGCGAGTCAGCCTCGGTACCCAGCGCAGCGGCCATCGCCAATGCCATTTTCGACGCCACCGGCATTCGGTTTCGCGAGCTGCCGATCACTGCCGAACGCGTGCGCGCTGCGCTCGGTGGCGAAGGCCAAGGGCCAGATGCGCCCGCGCCAGCGCAGCCGTCAACCAAGCGTTCGAAGTGGTGGTTCGGTTCGCTGGCCGGGGTGTTCGGCGCCGCATTGGGCATGCTTGCCACCGCCTTGCCCTGGCGCGCCGAAATCGCCCCGGTAACGCCACCTGCTGTCGGCAGCTGGAGCGCCGCCATGCTCGAGCGCGGGCGCCAGGTGGCGGCGGCGGGCGACTGCGCCGTGTGCCATACGGTCAGTGGCGGCAAGGCCAATGCCGGGGGGCTGGCAATGGATACGCCTTTCGGCACGCTATACAGCACCAATATCACCCCCGACCCGGAAACCGGTATCGGCCGCTGGTCCTTCGCGGCCTTCGAGCGGGCCATGCGCGAAGGTATCAGCCGCGATGGCCGGCACCTGTACCCGGCGTTTCCCTACACCTCGTTTCGCAACATCAACGACGCCGACATGCAAGCGCTGTATGCCTACCTGATGTCGCAAACCCCGGTACGCCAGGAAGCGCCCGCCAACCAGATGCGCTTCCCGTTCAACCAGCGGCCGCTGATGGCCGGTTGGAATGCGCTGTTTCTGCAACGCGGCGAATACCAGCCCGACCCGCAGCGCAATGCGCAGTGGAACCGCGGTGCCTACCTGGTCGACGGCCTGGGGCACTGCACGGCATGCCACTCGCCGCGCAACCTGCTGGGCGCAGAAAAAGGCGGTAGCAGCTACCTTGCCGGCGGCATGGTCGATGGCTGGGAGGCCCCGGCCTTGAACGCCCTGGGCAAGTCATCGACGCCGTGGAGCGAAGACGAGTTGTTCAACTACCTCAGCACTGGCTTCTCCGAAAAACATGGCGTGGCGGCCGGCCCCATGGGCCCGGTGGTCAGTGAGCTTGCCACCCTGCCAACAAGCGACGTGCGCGCCATTGCCCACTACCTCAGCTCCCTGGATGGCGAGCCGCAGACACTGGCCACCAATGCCGCGCCTCAGGTGGACTCGCACGTGTCGCTGAGCAACGGCGAGCGGGTATTCAAAGGTGCATGCCTGGCCTGTCACAGTGATGGGCTGGGGCCGAAGCTGTTTGGCGTCAGCCCGTCGATGGCGGTCAACAGCAACGTCCATAGTGACCTGCCGGACAACCTGCTGCGCGTTGTGCTGCACGGCATTCCGACCCCGGCAACCCGCGACCTGGGCTACATGCCCGGTTTCAAGGACAGCCTGTCGGACCGCCAGGTAGCCGACCTCGCGGCCTACCTGCGCCATCGTTTTGCCGCCGACAAACCGGCCTGGCAAGGGCTGGCGTCCAAGGCTGCGCAGGTACGCGCCAACCCTGGCAGCCACTGAGGCTCAGCGGCGCAAGCCGCGCAGCGCAAGGTCACTGATGAAGGCCAGCCAATCGGCCTTGGCCTGCTTGTCGGCCAGGTCCACGGCCAGGAACGAGCTGAGCGTATGGCGGTTGGAGTTATAGAAGTAGCAGAGCGAGGCAATCATCAGGTAGGCGTGGGTAATGCAGATATCGTCACGGAACAGGCCCTCTGCCTGTCCGGCCTCGATGATCGGCCGCAACACGCCGACCGCCTCGCCGGACAGCGCCCTGAGGTTTTGCGACTTGCGCGCATGCAAGCCCTGGTGAAGGTTTTCGGTGGCGAGGATGGTGACGAATTCGGGGTGGCGCACATAATAGTCCCAGATAAACGCCACCAGTTCGCGCAGGGCCTGCTCAGGGTCGGCGAGGTCGAGGCGCAGCTTCGCTTCGGCCTGGTTGAAGCTGGCATAGATGTGCTCCAGCACACTGATGAACAGCTTTTCCTTGCTGCCGAAGTAGTAATAGATCATCCGGTCGTTGGACTTGGCCAGCGTGGAGATCTGCTCGATGCGCCCGCCAGTGAAGCCTTCCTTGCTGAAGACCTTCACTGCGGCCTTGAGAATATTGTCCCGGGTGCGGTCGGCCTGCTGGGCGCGAACACCGGTTTTGCGAGTTTGCATGTCGGTCCCTGTGGGGCTGGCCAGATACCCAACACTGCCACAGACATTGAGCCATTGCGCGGCTTTTTCGACTGGGCTGACACGATAGACGCGAGGGAGCGGAACATGCAGCATCTCGACCTACAGGTGGTCGACAAGGCACTGCAATGGGCCCGGGCCGGGGATACGGTGTGGCTGTGCACGGTGCTGTCCACCTACGGCTCGGCACCCCGTTCGCCTGGGGCTATGCTGGCTTGCCGCAGCGCGCAGGATTGGGTTGGGTCATTATCCGGCGGTTGCGTGGAAGAGGAGTTCCTTGCCAGCCTGGCACACGGTGCGTTCAGCCAACCGGCACAGGTGGTGCGTTACGGAGACGGCCAGGAACAGAGCCGGCGCTTGCGCTTACCTTGCGGTGGTGTGCTGGTGGTATTGGTGGAGCGGCGGCAGGCGGATGGCGCTTGGCTGAAGCACCTGCATGCGTTGCACGGGGCACTGTTGGGGCAGCAGCGGGTCATGCGCAAAGTCAGTATGCCGGCGGGTGAATTCAGTGTGCATGACGACAACCGTGCTGGCGTGCGCATGCACCACGACGCAATTTACATCGGCATTGGCCCTGCCCTGCGGTTGGTGCTGGCCGGGCTGTCGCCGGTCGCTCAAGCCTGTGCCGATATCGCTCACACGCTGGGCTGCGAGGTCATCGCCTGCGACCCGCGCGAGGAGATGGCGCACGTCGTAATCGAGGGCGCACAGATGCATCGGGTGCTGCCTTCGCTGTTCATTGCTGCGGGTGGTTGCCATGCGGCTACCGCCATTGTGGCGCTGACGCATGATCCGAAAATCGATGACCTGGCATTGATGGAGGCGGTGAATACCCCAGCGTTCTATATAGGCGCCATGGGTTCGGCGGCCACGTCAGCCCGTCGCGCCGAGCGGCTGCAGCGGATTGGCGGGCTGACCGACAAGCAGATAGAACGGCTGCACATGCCTATTGGGCTGGACCTGGGCAGCAAGGCGCCAGCGGAGATCGCGCTGGCGGTGATGGCGGATGTGCTGCGGGTGTATCGGGGCAAGGCGCGGGATGCGCTGTGAGGTTAGCCACCGCCCCAAGCCATCAAGCAGCCTGCGCCTGCCCCGCCAACTGCCGGGCACGGTTCAGTTCGCCCTGCAAATCATCGCTTACTGCCGCCACCCGTGAAGTTGCCGAACATCGAGATCAACCTGTTCTGGCACAGACGGTACATCAAGGACCCGGCCAACCGATGGCTCAGGCAATTGATGTTCGATCTGTTTTCGGACACTCGCTGACCGCGCGCTGGGCACGTGTCAGGCAGTTGACCAAGTGCAGCCGCATGGCAGCGCGGGCAGCACCGGCATCCTTGCGGGTAATCGCGGCATGCACTTGCTCACGCTCCCGCGCCTCCAGTGCCCGTTGCTCGGCATCGCCACCTGGCACTGCTTGCTGGGCCGCAGCCAACAAGGTATGCCCAAGATGGGTCATGGTGTCGATGAAAAAGCTGTTGCCCGTGCATTGGGCTATCTGCAGGTGAAACTCGAAGTCGGTACGCATGCAGGGTGCAGACTGCGTAGCGACACTCCCATCCAGCGCCGCCCGCATGGCAGCCAGTTGCTCTGGGGTGGCACGCTGGGCAGCAATGGCAGCCGCCTCGACTTCAAGGCAAAGCCGCAGCTCGATGATCGCCACCTCGTTGTATGCGCCCCCCATTCCAGGCTTGGCACTCTGGAAGTCACCTGCCGGGATGGCGTCTACAACAAAGGTGCCGATACCACGGCGGGTTTCTACCAGGCCTTCGGCCTGCAACCGTGACATGGCTTCGCGCACCACGGTACGGCTTACGCCACGCGCTTTGGTCACGGCTTCTTCGGTGGGCAATTTGCTTCCCGCTGGCAATTCGCCCGAGAGAATCTGCTGCGACAGGTCATGCACCAGTTGCTGGGCGAGATTCAGGCGTTTTTCCGGGGTGGCAGAAGCCATTGGGCGAACCTTTGCTAAGCGGAAGATCCCGGAGTATACCCGCTGCCCGGGGCCAAAACGCACTATACTGCCCGCTGCCAACACAAGAGCACAGTAATGCCGAACCCGACCGCCAGCCCCCCTCAACAGCCTCGCCGCCTGGCCGAAGCACTGGTCGAGCGCTTCGCCCAACGCATGCGTGAGGGCACGCTCAAGCGTGGTGACAAGCTGCCGACCGAAGCCACACTGATCGAAACCGAAGGCGTCAGCCGCTCGGTAGTACGCGAAGCGTTGTCGCGCATGCAGGCAGCGGGCCTGGTCGAGACCCGCCACGGCGTGGGCACCTTCGTGCTGGACATGCCGGCACCGGAGAGCTTCAACGTGGGGCCGGCAACCATCAGCCTGCTGTCCGATGTGCTCGACCTGCTGGAATACCGCCTAAGCCTTGAAGTGCAAGCCGCCGGCATGGCCGCCGAACGGGCCACGCCACAGGCACTCGAAGAACTGCAGCAAGCCTTGGAAGCCCTGATGCAAGGCCCGGAAAAATCCGGCAGCACGACCAACGCCGACTTCCAGTTCCACCTGAAAATTGCCAAGGCCGCGGGTAACCAGTACCTGATCGATATCATGAAGCACCTGGGCACCAAGATGATCCCCCGCACGCGCATGAACTCTGCCTATACCGGGCAGAGCAACCGCAGTACCTACCTGGCCGGTATCAATGCCGAACATCAGCAGATCTACGACGCCATCGCCAGCCGCCAGGTGGATGCGGCGCGCGCCGCCATGTACCTGCACCTGAGCAACAGCCGTATGCGCCTGCGTGAGGCGCAACGGCTACAGGCATTCTACAGCGAGGCCTGAGGCCCCGGCGCGGGCTCTACGTCCGTATAGACAAGCCCTTGGCTGCCCTGCACCTGCCAAGGGTTGGCACCCCCGGTGTCGGTGAAGCGAAGCCCGTCGAAACGCGAATCCTTGAGGCCATCGATCTTCACCGGGGCTGGCCCGCGAAAGCGCACTCGTTCAAACACCAGGCCCTGATGCCAGGCGCCATGGCTGCTATCGCCCTTGACCTCGATGGCAGCGGTGCGGGCGTTTTCCACGCTTACGTCGCTGACCGTGATATCCCGGAACTGCCCCGCCACCGCCGAGCGCTTGTAATCGAGCTTGGCATTCGGGTCGTTGTAATCCAGGGTGAAGATGAAGGCCTGTTTTGCCGTGTTGCGGATGGCCGAATCACGGAAAGTGACGTGGCGTGCGCCGCCGCCCATGAAGTTGGTGCTTTTCATGCGCAGCCCGGCATCGGTGCCATCGGAGACGTTGTCCTCGGCCAGGATGTTCTGAATCCACGCGCCGGTATGGCTGCCCGCCACGACCATGCCATGGCCTTTGCGGAAATAGTTGTTGAAGATCCAGGCCTCCTCCTGCGCCTTCTGGTGGACCGCATCCGCCCCAGTGCCGGCGGCGAAGTTGACGCAGTCGTCTCCGGTGTCGAAGAAGTTGTTGAACACCAGGGCGCCGCGGCTGTTGGCAAACTCGATACCGTCGCCGTTGTTGGCGTCGTAGGTACGGTGCGTGGTGTTAGCCAGCACCACATTCTGCGTCTCCAGGTTCATGATGCCGTGGTAGGCCGGGTTGACCACCGTGAAGCCACCATAGAACACGTTTTTCACATTGCGCAGGGTAATCAGCGAGGAACGCATCTGACCGTAGGCGTCCTTGACGTTCATGCCCTCGGCAACCGCCCGCTCCACCTGAGCCTTGGCCAGCACGCCATCGTGCATGTAGCGGCTGTTGTCGCTGGGCAGGTAGAAGGGCAAGGCTTGCCCGCGCTCGTCGAGCACATCCGGGTTACGCTTCCAGCCATTGCCGTCGATGGTGCCCTTGCCGACGATGCGGATATTCTCGAAGGCCTGATGCGCACGCGGGTCGCGCGGCAAGGCATTGATCAGCGAGGCCGGACGCACGGTGGTGGAATACGGGTACTGGATATAGCCCTGGCGCGGGTAGTCCTCGGCACGCTCGGAACCTAACAGGGTAGCGCCCTCGGCGATTTCCAGGGTCATGTCGCTCTTAAGGTAAAGCGCCCCGCTCTTGTACGTGCCGGCAGGCAGCAACACCTTGCAGCCCTTGCTGCAAGCATCGATGGCACGCTGAATGGCAGCCGTGTCGAGCGCCTTGCCATCGCCCTTGGCACCGTAGCGCTGCACGTTGAACAGCGCCGGTATGGCCGTGGTTCGCTGCACAACCACGGGGCTGTCAGCAGACTCCTTGCCATTGCGATCGACCGAGCGCACGGTGAAGTGGTACTCGGTATCGGGGGCAAGCCCTTGGGCGGTGAAGCTGTGAATGGCGATGCGGTGGTGGAAGTTGTGCAGGTCCTGCTCGTAAAACCGGTCGATGTACGGTTTGGCCGGTGACACCTGCTCGTTGTTGGCGTTGCTTGCACCCAGCAACCGGCCATTGGCGTACACGTGGTAGTCGACGATCTCGGCATGGCTGGCGGGCTTTTCCCATACCAGGATGATCTGCCGGTCGTCGTAGGCCAGCGTCGGCACCTGGACCTTTGCAGGTGCCTCTACGGCCCACAGCGGCAAGCTGCTGCCCATGGCCAGGGCAACCACGGCAGCACGCACCAGCGAAGCGGGCGCAAGGTTGGCATTCGGCATGTTCTTGTCTTCCTTGTAATTGCCGGGTTCAGGCCGACATGGCCGGGGCACGATCTGCGCTGAAGTCACGGCTGGCTTGCACCAGCATTCGTGTGTAATCGTGGGTGGCCTGGTCCTGGCTCAGTGCCCGGCAGTCCAGTTGCTCGACGATACGCCCCTGCTGCATCACCGCGACCTTGTCACACAGATGGCTGACCACACCCAGGTCGTGCGTCACCATCAGGTAGGTGAGCTTCTCGCGCTGACGCAGGTCGGACAACAGGTTGAGAATTTCTGCCTGCACCGACACATCCAGCGCCGACGTGGGCTCATCGAGCAACAGCACCCTAGGCTCAAGAATCAACGCCCGGGCGATAGCCACGCGCTGACGCTGGCCACCGGACAGCTGGTGCGGGTAGCGGTAACGGTAGCTGTCGTTGAGACCTACCTTGACGAGGATGTCGTTGATGCGATCGTTGCGCTCATCCATGCCGTGGATCACCAGCGGCTCGCGCAGTGCAGTGTCGATGGTATGGCGCGGGTGCAGCGAACCATAGGGGTCCTGGAACACCATCTGCACCTTGCGAAAGTGCTCCTTGGGGAGCTTGTGTTGCAACGGCACGCCGTCAATGCTCAGGGCTCCGCTCCAGTGCCGGTACTGGCCGGCCAGGCAACGCAATACCGTGGTCTTGCCAGAGCCGGACTCCCCCACCAGGCCAAATGACTCGCCATCTTCGACACTCAGGTCGACATTGTGCAGCACCTGGTTGAGCGTGGCGCCAACGCCAAAGCTAAGGTTCAATGCGTGTGCTTGGATCATGGACATGGTCAGTTACCTCAGCAGGAGAGCCACAGTGGGTCGCGTTGCAACACGGGCAAACGCGGGCGGCGGTTGTCCATGCTTGGCAAAGCGGCCAGCAGGCCTCGGGTGTAGGGGTGTTCGGCACGGTGCAGGTCACTGGCAGCCAGCGACTCCACCACGCGCCCGGCATACATCACCAGTACCCGGTCACAGTAATTGCGCACCAGGTTCAGGTCGTGGCTAACGAAGATCAGCCCCATCTGCTGCTCCACCACCAGCTCTTCGAGCACGTTGAGCACCTGCTGGCGCACCGAAACATCCAGCGCCGAGGTCGGCTCGTCAGCGATGATCACTTCCGGGCTGGTGATCACCATCATCGCGATCATGATGCGCTGGCCCATGCCGCCGCTCACCTCATGCGGATAAAGATCGTAGACGCGCTTTGGGTCGCGGATATGCACCTTGTCGAGCATCTGCAGCACCCGCTCACGGGCGTCGTTGCGGCTGGCCTTGTGGTGCGCCAGGTACGCCTCGGCAATCTGGTCACCCACCCGCACCACCGGGTTGAGCGAATACTTGGGGTCTTGCATGATCATCGAGATGCGCTGGCCGCGAATTTTCTGCATGGTCTTTTCGCTGGCACTGAGCAGGTCGACATCGCCGAACTGCAGGGCCTTTGCGGTGATCTGCGCGCTGCCGGGGTGCAGCTTGAGCAAGCTGCGGCCCACGGTGGACTTGCCCGAACCGGACTCACCCACGATGGCGAGCTTTTCCCGGCCCAGGGTGAAGGACACATCACGCACCGCGTGCATCACTTTCTTGCCGTTGACGAAGCGCACATTGAGCGATTCGACATTGAGTTTGACTGCTGACATAAAGCCTCCGGTTACTCGCTACGCGGGTCGAGAATGTCCCGCAGGCCATCGCCCAGCAGGTTGAACGCCAGGCTCACCAGCATGATTGCCGCACCGGGTACGGCTACCAGCCACCAGCACTCGAGCATGTAGCGCCTCCCCGTGGAGATCATCGCCCCCCACTCCGGCAAAGGCGCCTGCGCCCCTAGCCCGAGGAAGCCCAGCGCCGCCGCGGTAAGGATGATGCCGGCCATGTTCATGGTCAGGCGGATGATCACCGACGACAGGCACATCGGTACGATATGGCGCAGGATGATGCGTGTCGAAGACGCGCCCTGCAGTTCGACCGCCACCACGAAGTCGGCCTTGCGCAGCGACAGGGTTTCGGCCCGGGCCAGCCGTGCGATCGGTGGCCAGGAGGTTAACGCAATAGCCACCACCGCATGCTCAAGGCCAGGGCCCAATGCGGCGATGAAGGCCAGCGCCAGCACCAGGCTGGGGAACGAAATGAAAATGTCGGTGACGCGCATGAACACGGTATCGACAATGCCGCCGAAGTAGCCCGATACCGTGCCGATGAACAGGCCGATCGGGCCGACGATGACCGTCACCAGGGCGATGATGTAGAGGGTGATACGCGCGCCATAGACCAGCCGGCTGAAGATATCCCGGCCGTATTCGTCGGTACCGAACCAGTGCGCGGCACTGGGTGCCTGCAAGGCATTGGCGAGGTTCTGGATGACCGGGTCGTGGGTGGCGATCCACGGCGCGAACGCCGCTACCACGACCAGCAGCAAGGCCACCAGCAAGCCCGCCAGGGTCATAGGGTTGCGGACCAGCAGGCGCAACACCCGCAGGCTGCTTTTGCCAAGGGCCTCAAGGCTGGACGCCGGGGCATCGGCCTGCCGCTTGGCGGTAGATTCGGTAGAAGATATGTTGGCAATCATCGGCAAGTTCTCGATGTGGAGTCATGGCCGCTCGGGGTACCCGTGAGCCCCCGGACGGTACTCAACGTTGCTTGTAGACGCCCAGGTAGCGGGTGGCTTCGGCGTCGTCGCCAGTGAAACCCTTGACGTCGGCTGCGCTTACGGCGGTGTCGGTCATCTGCGAAATCATCATGATCGGCCCCACCTCGTCGTCGTACAGTTTCTGCGCCTGCTGGTACATGGCCAGGCGTTTGGCCGCATCGCGCTCGACCCCCACCCGGTCGATCAGGTCATTCAGCGGGGGGCTGAAGAACGACGCTCGCCAGCCCTGGAAGTTGGGCAGGCCAGCGCTGTCACTGTTGTCGGGGTTGTAGACGAAGGTGCGCAGGCTGAAATACGGGTGCGGATAACGCTCGGCGCCCCGCGCCACGATCATCTCAAAGTTGCGCGCGCGCATGGCGCCATACACTTGGTTGCCGGTACCGGTGACGATAGTGGCCTTGATGCCACCTTCAGCCAGGGTCGACTGCATACGTGCAGCGATATCAATGAAGGGAGGTTCGGACAGCGTGCGAATGGTTGTATTGAAACCATGTGGGTAGCCCGCCTCTGCCAGCAGTGCCTTGGCTTTGGCGACATCCAGCTTGTGGCCCGGGTCGGGCAACCGGGCCTCGAGCCCAAGCTGCATCGGCTGCTGGTTGAGCTTGCCGTAATGCGGCATCACCTGCTGGTCCAGGCCCTGGTAGTCGATCAGGTTACGCACCGCTTCACGGACTTTGCGGTTGGCAAACTCCGGCTGCTTCATGCTCATCGCCACGTAGTACAGGGTGCCGCGCTGCAACGCTTGCACCTGGAGTGTGTCGGAACTCTCGATGGCCTTGATATCCGGCGCAGCCATACCGTAGGCCAGGTCCAGGTCACCGCGTTCGAGCATCAGGCGCAGTGACTGCGACTCGGTCATGTGGCGGACCAGCACTCGCTTCATCTTCGCCGGGCCTGCCCAGTACCCGTCGAAACGGGTCATCACCAGCGCATCGTTGGCGCTCCACTTGGTCAGGGTGAACGGCCCGCTGCCTGCCTCATTGGTGACCAGCCAGGCCGCGCCCAGGTCACCGTTCTTCTCATGCTTGAGCACTTGCTGGCGGTCGACCACGACAGCGCTGGGGGACACAGCCAGCGAGTCGATCACCAGCAACGGGTCGGTCGGCTGCGGCAGGTCGATCACCAAGGTATGGCTATCGGTCGCACGGATCAGCTTTTGAATGTTTTCGACACTGTAGCCGTAGGCCTTCCAGGTGGTAGCCAGGCCATAGTTGAGCTTCATCACCCGGTACAGTGACCAGGCCACATCTTCGGCAGTGAGCGGGTTGCCGGAATGGAACAGGACATCACCGCGCAGGTGGAAGGTGATCTGCTTGCCGTCTTCGCTGACGTCCCAGCGTTCAGCCAGTTGTGGCAGGTGCTTGTCCGGGTTGCCCTGGTCGCGCTTGATGAGCGTGTCGTAAAGGTTGGCATTGATGCCAGAGGCATCCAGGCCGGGCGCGTTGGCCGGGTCGATGGAGAACAGGTTGACCATGCTCATGCCGACGATCAACTGGTCGCCAGGGGTTTTCGCCTGCACCACAGCGAGCGGGCCGAGCAGCAGCGCTGCGCCCAGCAAAGCCATACGCAGCGGCGGGAATACAGTCTTCATGGCGCATCCTTTTTTATAGTTATTCAATGTGTTCACGCTGAGCGGGAATTAGCGGGTCCTTGGGTCGAACACCTTGTACAGGGCGTCGCTTATCAGGTTGAGCGCAACGAAAATCAGGCCGATGATCAACACGCAGCCCATCACTGCATTCATGTCACCGAGCATCAGGCTGCTGGTGAGGTATTGGCCGAAGCCAGGCCAGGCAAACACGGTTTCGATCAGCACCGCCCCCTCCAGCAACGAGCCATAGGCCAGGGCGACCACCGTGAGCAACTGCACGAGGATATTGCGGAACGCGTGGTTCCAGACCACCTGGCGCCGCGACAGCCCCTTGACCCTGGCGGTGATGATGTATTCCTGCGACAGTTGCTCGAGCATGAAGCTACGGGTCATGCGGCTGATGTAGGCCACCGAGTTCAGGCCCAGGATCAACGCCGGCAGAACGATATGGCGCAACGCGCTGGTGAAGGCCTCCCAGTCACGCGCCAGCGCCGTGTCGATCAGCAGCAGGCCGGTAACCTCATCGACCATGCCGTCATAGGCCAGGTCGATGCGCCCTGCGCCACCCGCCCAACCCAGCCAGGCGTAGAACACCAGCAGGCCCATCATGCCGACCCAGAAAATAGGCGTGGAATAGCCAAACAATGTAATGACCCGTGCGACATGGTCGCCGACCCGCCCCTGATTGCTGGCAGCCACCACGCCCAGTGGCAGACCGATCAGCACGCCAAACAGAATGGCCAGCGTTGCCAGCTCGATGGTGGCCGGGAACACCCGCTTGATGTCATCGAGTACTGGGTGGCCGGTGAGCAGTGCATTGCCGAAATCACCGTGCAGCAAGTCGTTCAAGTACAGCCCGAACTGGGCCCAGATCGGTTTGTCCAGGCCCATCGCCCGGTATACCTGGTCGTAGGTGGAGCTGTCGGCATCCGGGCCAACTACCGCCAGCACGGGGTCCAGCGGCATGACCCGGCCGATGAAGAACGTCAGCGCCAGCAGGCCAAGCAAGGTCACCAGCACCGTGCTGGCCCGGCGGGCAGTACCCGATACACGGGCACCCATTACAGAGGCAGTCGAAGCAAACATAACAGGCTCCTGAAAAAGCATTCACCAATCTCGCAGGCTTGGCCTCAGCGCGACTTGTAGACGTCTTTGTAACGGGTGGTGGCCGCGGTATGGCCTTGGTAGTCCTGCACATCGTGGTAGAGCACCACGGTGTCGGTCATCTGCGACACAGGCAGGATGGCCCCCACCTGCTCGTCCAAGGTTTTCTGGATTTGCTGGTACTGGGCCAGTTGCTGCGCCTTGTCGGGCTCGACTTCCGCCTGCTCGATCAGGTTGTTCAGCTCGGGGCTGTAGAACGAGGTACGCCAGCCCTGGAAGTTGCTCAGCTTGGCTTCGTCGCGGTTGTCCGGGTTGTACACCAGGGTGCGCAGGCTTGAATGCGGATGCCGTTCAGCACCACCGCCGCCGCGCCCGACCAGGATGTCGAAACTGCGCTCACGCATGGCACCGTAGATCTGGTTGCCGGTACCGGTGACGATGGTGGCCTTGATACCGGCCTGGGCCAAGGTCGACTGCAGGCTGGACGCAATGTTGATGAAAGGTGGCTCGGTGAGCACGCGGATGGTGGTCTTGAAGCCCTCGGGGTAGCCCGCTTCGGCCAGCAGTTTTTTCGCTTCGGCCACGTTCAGGGCATAGCCCGGATCATCCAGCCTTGCTGGCAGGCCAAGCGGTAGCGGGCGCTGATTGAGCTGGCCATAGTGCGGCATCACGGTCTGGTTGATGCCTTGATAGTCGATCAGCGAACGAACCGCCCGGCGTACGCGCACATCGTCGTAGGGTTTGCTCTTCACGCTCAGAGCAACGTAGTACAACGTTCCGCGCTGCACGGTCTGGGTACGAACGTTGTCAGACTTCTCCAGCGCCTCGATGTCTGGCGCGGACATGCCCTTGGCCAGGTCCAGGTCGCCCCGCTCCACCATCAACCGCAGTGACTGCGACTCGGTCATGTTGCGCATGACGATGCGTTTGAGCTTGGCTGGGCCACCCCAGTACCCGTCAAAACGGTTCATCAGGATGACATCGTTGGCGCGCCACTCCTTTAGCACGAACGGCCCGCTACCAGCCGCGTGGGTGGCCAGCCAGGCACTGCCCATGTCATCGCCCTTCTGGTGCTGCTGCACCACCTTGCGGTCGAGGATGAATGCGCTGGGCGAAGTTGCCAGGGTATTCAGCACCAGCAACGGATCAGTCGGCCGTGGTAGCTCGATGACGAAGGTTGAGTCATCAACAGCGCGCATGTGCTGGTCGACATTGCCCGCAGAAAACCCGTAGGCCTTCCAGGTCGACGCCAAGGCCAGGTTAAGTTTGAGTACGCGCTGCAGCGACCAGGCGACATCCTCGGCACTTAGCGGGTTACCGGACTGGAACGTTACGCCCTTGCGCAGGTTGAACGTGAGGGTCTTGCGGTCATCGCTGACCCGCCAGCTTTCTGCCAGCGCTGGCAGCAGCCGGTCCGGCTGACGCACGTCCTGCACCAGCAGCATGTCGTAGAGGTTGGCATTGACCTCGGACACATCCAGCCCGGTGGCCGCCGCCGGGTCGAGGGACAGCAGGTTGATCATGCTCATACCGACGATCAACTGATCCGCCGGGGTTTTCGCTAAAGCAGCAGGTACCGAGGTCAGCGCCAGAGACGCAGCAAAGACCCCCGCCCAGAGTGTGGGGATAACGCTCATGTGAGATCGCCTTCTTATAGTTATTGGACGCTCGGGCGGCACGCAGCGACGCGTGCCGCCATGCACGAATCAGAAGCTTTGCAGCGTATTGGTTTCGACGTAGTCGAAGTCGATGTCTTCCCCAAGGCCAGGCAAGTTCGACAGGTGCACATAGCCGTCTTCGTCCATCGGGTCGACCAGGCGCTTGAGATAGGCAGGTACCTCGTCGTAGTCAAGGAATGGGTGCAGCAGACCGCGCTCGTACCAGGTGCAGTTCTTGATTGCCCCCACGACCGCCAGGTTGGCGGCGCCGTTGCCATGGATCTCGCAATCCATGCCGAACGATTCGGCCATGTGCGCAACCTTCAGACACGGTGCAATGCCACCCACACCGGCAACCCCCGCACGCAGGATGTCGCACACATCGTTCTTGACCCAGCTCGCCCGGCTCAGGTGCTTGCCGCCGAGGCTTTCCGGGCCTAGCACCGGGATATCCAGCTGCCCGGAAAGCCAGGCGTAGGACTCGGCGGAGTCTTCCATCATTGGCTCTTCGAACCAGGCAAAGTCGAGCTTCTCCAGGGCACGGCCGATAGTGAGGGCCTCGGTGCGGCTGTACCAGTGATAGCCATCGATCATCAGCGCAATGTCCGGCCCCACGGCCTCGCGCACGGCGGCGCATGCCTTGATGTCCATGCTCACGCTGGGCGCGAACGACACCGGCGGCATCCAGGTGTGCAGCTTGATCGCCTTGTAGCCACGCTTGACCAGGGTTTCGGCGAAGCGACCGTACTCTTCCGGAGTGGACAGACCGCCGGGCAGCTCATCGCCGCACATGGTCGAGCCATAGGCCGGCACCTTGTCGCGGTAGCCGCCGATCAGCTTGTGCACCGGCAGGTTCAGCTTGCGACCGGCCCAATCCCATAGCGCCTGCTCGACCAGCGCCAGGGCACGGTCGGTCAGCTGGCTGGCGCTACCGCGCTGCCAGTGCGCCAGGTCGTGCCAGATTTTTTCGCGGTCAAAGGCATTGGCGCCAACCAGCACCTTGCGCACGAAATTATCCAGCACATAAGGGCGAATGAGCTCGGGTGCGCCCAGCGCATAGCCTTCGCTGCCGCACTCGGTCCTGATGCGCAGCAGGGCCATCCTGGCCTGGGTCACATCACCTGGGTGGGCATGGCCGGCGCTGTCTACGGCGCGGCGCGTGGGGTAGGAAAATACCTGGACGGTTACAGCAGTAATGATCATGGACGTCTGAGCCTTCTTATTGGATTTGTGGCGAGTGAGTCACGCTCTGGGGGTCATCCTACGTCATCATACAACATTTGAAAAGCGCCAGTTAAAACCCGATAAAACCTCCGATTCATGATGCCTGCAGCAATCATGAGACCCCGAAATAAAAGCAAACACATCCTTGAAACACGCCTAATAGAGCCATCAAGCAGTGTGATCAGACAACATTTCAATAATTCGTAGACAGCTCCACAGTCGTACGATAACTTATTTTAAAAATCACGGAGCACTGACCACCTCGACCACCTTGCTCACCCGCCTCATCACGTCCTCAACAAAAACAAAAAAAGAGATCGCATGAACATCACACTTCGCCGCCTCATCGCCGCCAGTACGCTCGGCCTGTCGTTCTACGCCTGCGCAGACTCCGCCAGCATCAACTACCGGCACACGTTCACCGAAGATGACAGCATTCATTCCGACCGGATAAAGCTGAGTTACCGCAAGGACAGCGGCCTGGGGTTTGCCGCAGAAATCAAATACAAGACTGCCGGCGACCGCGAAGACGTCGCCTACGACAACATGGTCAACAACGGCCATGAGTTCACCGTGGACTACAACTACAAGATGAGCCCCCGGTCGACCTGGACCCCCGCCTTCCAGATGGACAGCACCAAGGATGCGACCACCTACAAGTTCGGCTTGAAGTACAACTACAAGCTCAGCGACACCTGGTACGTCGCCACCCGCGTGCGCCACGACGCACGCAACCTCGACCGCGACCAGATTGACCACAGCAAGCCGGACCGCGCCAAGGACAACCAGAACACCACCCGCCTTGAAGGCTGGCTCGGCTATACCCCCAGCGGCCCGTGGGCATTCGAATACCAGTACATCCACTTCACCACCGACTACATCCGCTACGACAACAAGAAGCGCGACTACGAGCAGAACCTGATCATCAAGTACAAGCTCAACAAACAGTGGGCACCGTTCATGGAGGTGGGCGACATCAAGGTCAACAGTTACACGGACGATCGCCAGGCCCGTTGGCGCCTGGGTATCCAGTACAACTTCCTGTAAGGGCTATCGCCCGCCCATGCCGGTGTCGTTCCTGCACGGCACCTTCATGCAATTTCAGTAAAAGGCCCCAGTACAATGACCACGACCACCCGCAAACCCTTCAACCGCCTGCTGCTCACCGGTGCTGCCGGCGGGCTCGGACACGTGCTTCGCGAAGCACTGCAAGCACACGCCGACATCGTGCGCGTATCGGACATCAGCCCAATGACACCGGCCGAGGACGAGCATGAAGAAGTTATCCATTGCGACCTGGCGGACAAGGCCGGCGTACTGGCCCTGGCCAACGGTGTAGACGCTATCGTGCACCTGGGTGGGATCTCTACCGAACGCGCTTTCGAAGAAATCCTGCAAGCGAACATCATCGGCACCTTCCACATCTACGAGGCTGCCCGCAAGCACGGGATCAAACGTGTGGTCTTTGCCAGTTCCAACCACGTCACCGGCTTTTACCCCCAGGGCGAACAAGTGGATGCGCATTCGCCGCGCCGGCCGGACTGCTATTACGGGCTGTCGAAGGCCTACGGCGAAGACCTGGCAACGTTCTACTTCCACCGCTACGGCATCGAAACCGTCAGCCTGCGTATCGGCTCCTCCTTCCCCGAACCCCGCAATGTGCGCATGTTGTCCACCTGGCTGAGCTATGGCGACCTGGGACACCTGGTGGAGCGCGCATTGCTGGCCGAGAACGTTGGCCACACCGTTGTGTATGGCGTCTCCGCCAACCGCGACCTGTGGTGGAGCAACCGCTACGCCGCGCACCTGGGTTTCAACCCGAAGGACAGTGCCGAACGCTTCCGCCCGGCACTGGAGCAGCAGCCGAAACCCGCCGCGAATGACCCGACTGCTCATCTGCAAGGTGGCGCCTTCACCGCTGCCGGACCTTTTGGCGACTGACCCCCGATAGAGTGCAGAATGCTTCCATGACAGCCGAACTGATTATCGATGCACGCAATGTCACGGGCGAGAGCCCGGTCTGGCACCCGCAGGAAAATGCCTTGTACTGGGTGGACATTCCGGTAGGCCGCCTGCACCGCTGGCAACCGGACGGCCAGACCCACCACTGGACCGCAGACGAAATGCTAGGCTGCATTGCCCGCAGCCACCGAGGCCATTGGCTGGGGGCCCAGGAGAGCGGGATCTTCCACCTCACCCCCCAGGCAGACGGCCGTCTGCTGGCCGGCAAGCGTGCCAGTGTCGAACACGCCAGGCCCGGCATGCGCTTCAATGACGGGCGCTGTGACCGCCAGGGGCGCTTCTGGGCCGGTACGATGCAAACCAGCATGGCCGCCGAGCCGGTGGGTGCCTTGTACCGGTATGACGCGATGGCAGATGGAACGGCAGGGCCATTGCAGGCACGGCTGGGCACATTGTCCGTTCCAAACGGCATGGCGTTCAGCCCGGACGGCAAAACCATGTACGTCTCCGACTCACACCCGAGCGTGCAGATGATCTGGGCTTTCGACTACGACATCGATAGCGGCAGCCCGCACAACCGCCGGGTCTTCGTCGACATGAACCAGCACCCCGGCCGGCCGGATGGGGCTGCGGTAGATGCCGAAGGTTGCTACTGGATCTGTGCGATCGATGCCGGCCAGGTACTGCGCTTTACTCCCGACGGCAAGCTGGACCGCGCCCTGCCGCTACCGGTGAAGAAACCTACCATGTGCGCATTCGGTGGCCCGCAACTGGAAACGTTGTTCGTGACGTCGATTCGCCCGCAAGGCATCGACCTGAGCGACCAGCCCCTGGCCGGTGGCGTGTTCGCATTGACCCCTGGCGTCAAAGGCTTGCCGGAGCCCATCGCCAAGGGCTGAATGAAGCCAGGCTGCGGCTGTTTCAGGGACAATGCGCCCATCGACGAGATGCTGATCAGCGGCGTGAGCTTGCACCCAGCCAACGTTGATCAACAGCAACGCCACGCACAACTGCATCGGCGTGCGGGTATGCCCGGTGAGCATGGCGATGGATGAACACCGCCACCAGCCCCACGGCGATCATCAACTGGCGATGACCGGACAGGTGCGTTACTCAAGCAGCGACGCCTCGTTCGCCATCACCGCTGACTTCGAACTGCCCCACCAGCTTCTGCAACTTGCCAGCATCCACCTTCACCTTCTGCGCACTGCTTTGCAGCACCAGGGCGGTCTGGCGCATCTCGCCGGAGGACTGGTTGACCTGCTCGATCGTCTTGCCGTATTCCACGCTGCGACGGTTGAGCTGCTGGATAATGGCGAACATGCTCTCCACCGCCTGGTGCAGCTGTACATTTTCGGAAGAGGCGTCCTCCGCCAGGCGCAGGCTGTTGTCGACGTCCTGCACGCCCTGCTCCATGAAGCTTACCGCCTGCCGGGTTTCGCCCTGCAGGCTCTCGACCATGTGGCGGATGTCGTCGGCGGCACGCGAGGTGCGTGCGGCCAGGCTGCGCACCTCGTCGGCCACCACCGCGAAGCCACGACCATGCTCCCCCGCCCGCGCCGCCTCGATAGCGGCATTGAGCGCCAGCAGGTTGGTCTGGTTGGTGATTTCGCTGATCAACCCGGTGATGTTGTCGATCTCGACCATGCGGCTGTCGAGCCGTTGCACGCTGGATGATGAGCGCGCCACCACATCGCGGATCGACTGGGTGCCCGCCTGCACCGCCTGGTACTGCGCGCGTGCGCGGCTGACCACTTCGTCCATGGCCTGTTTCATCTGCTCGGCGCTGACCGAGGCCTGTTGCAGTTCGCCGAGTTGCTCTTCCATGATGATCATCATCTGGTGCACGGCGTCGGCCACGTCGGCGGAGCTTACGCTGGCCTCCTGGCTGCGCCCGAGCATCATCTGGTTGGTGCTGCCGACCGTGCGGCTGGCCTTGACCACCTGCCCGACCACCGTGTCCAGGCGGTCGATGAAGCTGTTGATCCAGCGCGCCATGTCGCCGCTCTCATCATTGGCCAAGGTACTGGTATCCAGGCGCTGGCGCAGGTTGCCTTCACCCTCGGCGATGGTGCACAGCACACTGCTCATGCCATTCAACCTGGCGGCCAGGCGCTTGGGCCCGAGCACGCCAAACAACAAGGTGGCGCCCAGCATGCTCACGGCCTCGATCACGTCAGTCAGTCCTTGCGGCAGGCCTGCATAGTGCTGCACCAGGTAATTGCAGCCGAACAGCCCCGCCATGATCGCCACATAGGGTTTCATCAAACCGTAGCTCAGCGAACGCCGGCGGTAGACCTCTTCCAGGTCCGCCTCGCACATCATGCCCCAGCGGTCGGGCGAGCCCGGCAACTGGAAGGTAACGCCCTTGCCCACCACTGGCACATGACGGTAGTCCGAATAGCCGGGGTAGGTCACGAACAGGTTGGCACCGCGCCTGATCGTCTCCCTCACGCCAGGGTGCAGTTCCCGCGTGGAAGGGTCGGTGAAACGAAGCTCCAGCTCGGTATGACGCTGGACCTGCACGGTGGCCCAGGGCGTGTGCACACCGTTCTTGAGGTTTTCGCCATGGGTGAAGGTGGCGTCCTCGAAGCGCGAGCGGGACAACGCGGTACCGGGTTGTATGGTGGGGTCGAAGCGCGATTGCGCCATGAACAGGTAGTTGTCGCCGGACTCGGGGTAAATGTGCCCTGCCTCGCGCTGGATCAGGTCACCCAGCACATCGTTGGGCACCCGCCCACACAGACAACCCAGCACTTTGCCCTCGTGCATGAGGGGCTGGTAGAACATCAACGTGACTTCATCGTGGAAGCGCGAGGAAGACGGGCCGACCTGCAAGGTCAGCGGGTCGCTGTAGGGACCGTGCAGGAAGGGTGCTTTCAGCCCCTGCGCCAGGGCTGCCAAGTACTCGATACGTGGCGTGCCACGCTGGGGCCAGGTCGAAGCGATGACGCTGCCGTGGGCATCGACGACAAACAGTTCGGAAAAGTCCTCCGCCTGGGCCAACGTGTTGCGCAACATCGCGCTATCGACTTGAGCGAGCCCCGGCGCCACCTGCTCGGCCAGGTCGGCCAGGTGTTCCCACTGCTCGCGCACCCACTCATGCAGCAACTGCACGCGGGCCTGGGCGATGGCTTCGAAGGTTTGCTCGACCTGCGGGTAACTGGCCCGATTAAGGCGGCACGCCCAGCCCATGCTGAATTTGCCGGTTTTGCCGAACCACGGCAGCCAGCCCTTTTCACTCGACGATAAATGCATCGAACCACTGGAAAGCGACATTATCTTCACCATACGCGACATCGAATGGCAATCTGATAGCAAGTCGCACGCCAACGGCGGGAGGCGTGATTAATCGGCGATCCAGCGGAGTGGATGCACTTCATCAGTGCAAGATGCCGGCAGGCAACCCCGGAACGCACCAGCCACGGGCAAAAATGAGCGGTTTAAGCATTCCACTGAAATGAGGCAAATAGCCTCCAGAACTGCTCGCAGACCGCACAACAGTTCGATAATCGCACAAATTCAGCCAAACCCTCTCTACTGTTGCCCTATCTTGCGGCACGCTATAGCGAAAGTCAGCAAGCCATTTCAAGTGCTGACAGGCCCCATCGCTTCACGCGCTCCGGCCAGCCCGACAACCACAACTCCAGGAACAACCAGGAGCTCGCCTTGATCAATAAAACGTACGAGTCCATCGCCAGCGCGGTGGAAGGGATTACCGACGGTTCGACCATCATGGTCGGTGGCTTCGGCACGGCTGGCATGCCGTCCGAGCTGATCGATGGCCTCATTGCCACCGGTGCCCGCGACCTGACCATCATCAGCAACAACGCCGGCAACGGCGAGATCGGCCTGGCCGCCCTGCTCATGGCAGGCAGCGTGCGCAAGGTGGTCTGCTCGTTCCCGCGCCAGTCCGACTCCTACGTGTTCGACGAATTGTACCGCGCCGGCAAGATCGAGCTGGAAGTGGTCCCGCAGGGCAACCTGGCCGAGCGTATCCGCGCCGCAGGCTCCGGCATTGGTGCGTTCTTCTCGCCAACCGGCTACGGCACCCTGCTGGCCGAGGGCAAGGAAACCCGTGAGATCGACGGCCGCATGTACGTGCTGGAAATGCCGCTGCACGCCGACTTCGCACTGATCAAGGCGCACAAGGGTGACCGTTGGGGCAACCTGACCTACCGCAAGGCCGCCCGCAACTTCGGCCCGATCATGGCCATGGCTGCCAAGACCGCCATCGCCCAGGTCGACCAGGTCGTCGAACTTGGTGAACTGGACCCGGAACACATCATCACCCCGGGTATCTTCGTCCAGCGCGTGGTCGCCGTCACCGGTGCTGCCGCTTCTTCGATTGCCAAAGCTGTCTGAGGCCTGCCATGACCATCACCAAAAAGCTCTCCCGCACCGAGATGGCCCAACGCGTGGCCGCAGACATCCAGGAAGGCGCGTATGTAAACTTGGGCATTGGCGCGCCAACCTTGGTGGCCAACTACCTGGGCGACAAGGAAGTGTTCCTGCACAGCGAAAACGGCCTGCTGGGTATGGGCCCAAGCCCTGCGCCGGGCGAGGAAGACGATGACCTGATCAACGCCGGCAAGCAGCACGTCACCCTGCTGACCGGTGGCGCCTTCTTCCACCATGCCGATTCGTTCTCGATGATGCGTGGTGGCCACCTGGACATCGCTGTACTGGGCGCCTTCCAGGTGTCGGTCAAGGGCGACCTGGCCAACTGGCACACGGGTGCCGAAGGTTCGATCCCGGCCGTAGGCGGCGCAATGGACCTGGCCACCGGCGCCCGCCAGGTGTTCGTGATGATGGACCACCTGACCAAGACCGGCGAAAGCAAGCTGGTGCCCGAGTGCACCTACCCGCTGACCGGTATCGCTTGCGTCAGCCGCATCTACACCGACCTGGCCGTGCTGGAAGTGACACCGGAAGGGCTGAAAGTGGTCGAAATCTGCGCGGACATCGACTTTGACGAGCTGCAGAAACTCAGTGGCGTGCCGCTGATTAAGTGATCCAGGAAGACTTAGGGCTTTCCATGTTTCTGCGGCACTATCGATAGTGCCGCACAAGCGCCGCGAGCAGGGAGCACGCGGTGCTCGAGACCGCCTTTACAGCCGCTTCGGAGCCGATAGAACTCTCGGAGAGGTCAACCCAATGAGCTATCGAGCGGGAGCCCGATAGCGGCGTAAAAAATTGCCGGCCACGACTTTACGCCTTTTTTACTCGACATTACCGTAAAGCAGGCAATACTGCCGGCACTGTCCCAACGAGCTCCCTCAATGCCGCTTCCTGCATTGCGTTTCATCGCCTTCATTATTGGTGTATTCCTGATCACGTTGGCCGTCAGCATGGTGATTCCAATGCTGACGCTGCTGGTGTACGACCGCAGCGACGACCTCGGTGCATTCGTCTGGTCGAGCCTGATCGTTCTGTGTGTCGGCCTGCTCATGGTGGCCCGCGGCGTACCCGACACACCGCAACTGCGGACCAGGGACATGTATCTGCTCACGACGGCAAGCTGGGTCATCGTGTGCGCATTCGCGGCGCTGCCAATGGTGTTCATTCGACACATCAGTTACACGGACGCGTTCTTCGAAACCATGTCAGGAATCACCACCACCGGCTCGACCGTGCTGACCGGCCTGGACAGTGCATCGCCGGGGCTGCTGATATGGCGTTCGCTGCTGCACTGGCTGGGAGGCATTGGTTTTATCGGCATGGCCGTGGCGATCCTGCCACTGCTGCGCGTGGGCGGCATGCGCCTGTTCCAAACCGAGTCTTCGGATTGGTCTGACAAAGTGACGCCGCGTTCGCATGTGGCAGCCAAGATAATCCTGCTGGTCTACCTGGGCCTGACTGCATTGGGGACAGGGGCATTGTGGGCTGCCGGCATGACCCCGTTCGAAGCCATCAATCATTCGATGTCGCTGGTTTCAACCGGTGGTTTCTCTACCTCGGATGCCTCGCTGGGCCATTGGGAGCAGCCAGCGGTGCACTGGGTGGCTGTGGTCATCATGATACTCGGCAGCCTGCCCTTCACGCTGTATGTCGCCACGCTGCGTGGCCATCGAGGCATCCTGCTCAAGGACCATCAAGTTCGCGGTTTCATTGGTTTTCTCGTCTTCGTCTGGCTCACCGTCGGAACCTGGCTCTGCCTGCACAGCGATCTGGCCTGGTGGGATGCGTTTCGTATTGTTGCGGTGAATGTGACCTCGGTAGTAACCACAACAGGCGTTGCCGTGGGTGATTACACGCTCTGGGGCAGCTTCGCCATCATGCTGTTCTTTTACCTGACGTTTGTCGGCGGGTGCTCGGGCTCCACCGCTGGCGGTTTGAAAATATTCCGTTTCCAGGTGGCCGCTGCCTTGCTTGTCAGCAGCCTGAAGCAGTTGATCCATCCACGGGCAACGATCTCGAAAAAATACAATGGGCACCCCATCGATGAAGAGATCGTACGGTCACTGCTGACGTTCTCGTTCTTCTTCACCGTCACCATTGCGGTCATCGCCCTGGGCCTGTCTTTGATAGGACTCGACTGGATGACGGCGTTGAGCGGGGCGGCCACCGCTGTGTGCAACGTCGGTCCTGGCCTGGGCACGCTTATCGGTCCAGCAGGTAATTTCGCCTCCTTGCCGGACGCAGCGAAATGGTTGCTGACGGTTGGCATGCTGCTTGGCCGGCTCGAGATCCTCACCGTACTGGTACTGGTCTCGCCAGTCTTCTGGCGATTCTAGAGCAGAGGCCATCCAGCCGATCAGCCATAAAATTGGGCAGGGACAGCATATTCGTTCTAGGTTTACTGGCGCAGGAATAACAACAACAAGCGGAGAACGACGCCATGAACCCAGCCCTTCGCCTGGCATTGGCCAGCACCTTGTTTGCTGTCAGCGCGGCTGCCCAGGCCGCACCAACCTTCATCAACATCCTCACAGGCGGTACCAGTGGTGTCTATTACCCGGTAGGCGTAGGCATTTCACAGATCTACAGCCATGGCATCGAGGGCAGCAAGACCACGGTGCAAGCCACCAAGGCCTCGGTAGAGAACCTCAACCTGTTGCAAGCCGGTCGAGGGGAGTTGGCGTTCGCACTGGGGGATTCGGTGACAGATGCCTGGAAGGGCGATGCAGAGGCTGGATTCAAAACGCCCTTGAAGAAACTCCGTGCCATCGCAGGTACCTACCCGAACTACATCCAGATCGTCGCCAGCAAGGAGTCTGGGATCACATCCCTGTCAGACCTCAAAGGCAAGCGTATCTCGGTTGGAGCCCCCAAGTCCGGGACAGAACTGAACGCCCGCGCCATCTTCAAAGCCGCGGGGCTTACCTACCAGGACATGGGAAAAGTTGAATACCTGCCCTATGCGGAGTCCGTCGAACTGATCAAGAACCGTCAGCTTGACGCCACGCTGCAATCCTCAGGGCTCGGTCAAGCGGCTATCCGAGACTTGGCCGCGACCTTGCCGGTAGTGTTCGTGCCTATCCCTGCCGACGTCGTCACCCGCATTGGCAACAAGGCCTACCAACCCGCCACCATTCCTGCCAACACCTATGATGGCCAGAAGGCGGACGTATCAACGGCGGCCATCAACAACATCCTCGTCACCCGCGCCGACATCGGCGATGACCTGGCCTATCAGATGACCAAGCTGATATTCGAGAACCTTCCACGCCTGGTCACGGCCCACGCTGCAGCGAAAGATATCCAGGCAGAAAATGCCGCCAAGAACCTGCCCATTCCGCTGCATCCAGGAGCAGAGAGGTACTTCAAGGAGAAAAACCTGCTCCCCTGATGACATTCTCGAGCCATGGAGCAGCGTATGAGTGATACCGCGCAAGGTCTTCACGCCAGCACCGATCGCTGGCCTGCCGCGCTTTTTGCCGTGGCACTGGTCTTTTCGGTTTTCCAGATCGCCACGGCGGCCTTCCCCCTGATTTCCACCCAAGTACTGCGTGCAATACACGTGGGGTTCCTGTTGCTGGTGGTGTACCTGAGCTATGCATTCGTTGGCCACCATCGGCCGTGGCAACCCCTTGCCTGGCTGCTGGGTCTTGCGGGAATGGCGACGGCCACATACCAGTGGTACTTCGAAGGGGATCTGATTCAACGCTCCGGCGAACTGACCACCAGTGACCTGATCGTGGGGCTGTTGCTTATTGGTTTGGTCTTTGAAGCCGCGCGGCGCGTCATGGGCATAGCGTTGCCCATCATTTGCGCCCTGTTTCTGGCCTATGGGTTGCTTGGCCAACACTTGCCAGGCGAACTCGCGCATCGAGGCTACGCCCTTGATCAGATCGTCAATCAGTTGGCCTTCGGCACCGAGGGGCTGTATGGCACACCGACCTATGTCTCAGCCACCTACATTTACCTGTTCATCCTGTTCGGCGCATTTCTTGAGCAGGCGGGCATGATTCGTCTGTTCACCGATTTCGCCATGGGGCTGTTCGGCCATCGCAGCGGGGGACCGGCCAAAGTGTCGGTGTTCTCCTCGGCACTGATGGGTACCATTACCGGCTCGGGGGTGGCCAATGTCGTCACCACCGGACAGTTCACCATTCCGCTGATGAAGCGTTTTGGCTACAAACCTGCATTTGCCGGTGGCGTCGAGGCGACCTCCAGCATGGGCAGCCAGCTGATGCCGCCGGTGATGGGCGCTGTGGCGTTCATCATGGCCGAGACGATCAACGTGCCCTACGCCGAGGTGGCGAAAGCCGCGCTCATCCCAGCATTACTGTACTTCGGCTCGGTCTACTGGATGGTCCACCTGGAGGCTCGGCGCAGCCATCTGCACGGCTTGCCTCGCGAACAGTGCCCGAGTGCCTGGGACGCATTGCGACAACGCTGGTTCCTGCTGGTACCGCTGATGGTTCTGGTCGCCCTGTTGTTTTCCGGGCGAACACCTTTGTACTCGGGAATGGTCGGCCTGGCCCTGACCGCCATCGTCATCCTAGGCTCGGCGATCATCCTGCGCGCTCGAAAAACCTGGCTGCGCGCGGCTTTCTGGGTTGCACTCGGGATACTGTGTTCAGGTTTTTTCCGCATGGGGATCGGGGTGATCCTGATGGTCATTGCCGGCTTGGCCATTGCGTGCTGCTTTGTCCAGGGCGGCCGTGCCACCCTGCACGCATGCGTCATGGCCCTCGCGGAGGGTGCCCGTCATGCGGTGCCGGTGGGCATTGCCTGTGCGCTGGTCGGCGTCATTATCGGCGTCATCTCGCTGACCGGCCTGGCCACCACCTTTGCCGGATACATTCTTGACTTGGGACGGGACAACCTGTTCCTCTCGCTGGTGTTGACCATGCTCACTTGCCTGGTACTGGGTATGGGCATCCCAACCATCCCCAACTACATCATCACCAGCTCCATTGCCGCCCCCGCCCTGTTGGAGCTCGGGGTCCCGCTGATCGTCTCGCACATGTTCGTGTTCTATTTCGGCATCCTGGCCGACCTGACGCCGCCAGTGGCATTGGCGTGCTTTGCAGCGGCCCCGATTGCCAAGGAAAAAGGCCTGTTGATCAGCTTCTGGGCGGTACGCATTGCCTTGGCTGGTTTCGTGGTGCCCTTCATGGCGGTCTATGACCCGGCGTTGATGATGCAAGGTGACAGCATGGGCTCCACGTTGTACATGGTGATCAAGGCGGCGTTCGCGGTAGCCCTGTGGGGATGTGCGTCGATCGGGCATTTGCGTGCCCCCATGCCCTGGTGGGAACGCCTGTTGGCGTTCGCTGCTGGTGTGTCCTTGATACTTGCCGCGCCCATCAGCGATGAGGTCGGTTTTGCGTTGGGTACGGCAGTGCTGGGTTGGCACTACTGGCGAAGCCGACCAGCCTCTGGACACCTCGCATGATCAGCCTTTGCGTTGGGTTGGCCGGTGTGGTCTGGGTCAGCCTGCCACTGAACGGTTTTACCCTTGCGTGGCAGCACAGTATCGAAAAGGTCCGCTGGGAAGAGGATTACCAAGTGACCCCGGCGGGCCTGGTACTGGTAGAGGCACGGGTCAAAGGCAGCGGGGCCGGCATGGAGATTCCGGACGACGCTCAACTGCGCAACGGCACTTGGCACTATCGTCGTCATCTACCACCGCTGCAGCCCTTGCACGCCGGGCGAACGCCCGAGGCTGGCGACTACCAGGTCTGCACGACAGGCGGGTGCCAGCCGCTGTCCTACTGGTTAGGACCGCCAAGCGAACGCGTTGCTGCAGTAGACTTCTGGGCCTGTGAAAATCCGCCTTTGGACAGCAGGCGAACCGCCCTGCCCTGACGGCGACAGGGCAGGACCGAATCCACTTCAGCCCACCACGTGCAAGTAATGCAGGTGGCGTTCGTACTGATCCAGGATGTCGCCAATCACATCGTCACGGCTCCACCCCATGATGTCGTAGTCCTGGCCCCCTTCTCGCAGATGCACTTCCGCGCGGAAATACTTGCGGGAATCGGCACCGTCTTCGGTGTCCCGCATGACGAAGCTTGGCGTATTGAAGGCCCGTGGCCGCACCTCGTAGAGGAAACGTCCTTCACCGGCATGGGAGAGTTCCAGAGATACCCGCCCATCATCACGCTCATTCACGCTCACCTCGTAGCCTTGCTTGCGCAGCTCCTGGGCGACCTCTTCACAGGCCGGCCTCACCACCTCGGCGATAAAGCGCGTGACATGAACCCGGCGAGGCATCAATGCAATATTGCGCAGCCTCCGCTGCCAGCCGCCGTGTGGGTGGCGGGTATGGCGTGGGCCCGGCAAGGCTTGATTGCGCAACCCGCGGCGAGTCGCATCAAGACTCAGCGCCTTGAACAAGCCCCAAATCGCAACCAGCAGGATGACCGCGAACGGCAAAGCGCTCGCAATGGTCGCGGTCTGCAGCGCCTTCAGACCGTTCGCCAGCAGCAACGCGATCGCGACTGCGCCTATGCAGACTGACCAGAAGATCCGTTGCCACAGGGGTGAATGACCTTGTCCGGAGGAGGCGAGCATATCCACGACCAGCGCACCAGAGTCCGCCGAGGTCACAAAGAACACGACCACCATCAGCACCGCGACCAGCGAAATGATGCTGGAGAACGGAAAATGCTCCAGGAAAGCAAACAACGCGAGGGAACTGTCCTCACTGACCACAGCAGCCAGATCCTTCACGCCATCGTTGAGGATCATATGGATTGCCGAGTCGCCGAACACCGTCATCCACAGCAAGGTGAAACCCGCAGGCACGAACAGTACGCCGCAGACGAATTCGCGGATGGTCCGCCCTCGCGAAATACGTGCGATGAACAAACCCACGAAGGGCGACCAGGACAACCACCAGCCCCAGTACAGCAAAGTCCAGCCGCCGATCCAGTCGGTGGGCTCGTAAGCGTAGAGATTGAAGGTTTTATTGACGATGTCCGAAAGGTAGGCGCCGGTATTCTGTACATAGGTCTGCAGCAGGAACACCGTAGGCCCAAGCAGCAGCACGAACAGCATCAGGATCACCGCCAGGCTCAGGTTGAGTTCGGACAGGATGCGAATACCTTTATCCAGGCCGCTAGCCACCGAAAGCGTCGCCAATGCGCAGGTGGCGGTGATGAGGATGACTTGCACGGTGGTGTTTACCGGCAAACCGAACACATGATGAAATCCGCTGTTGATCTGCAATACCCCATAACCCAGCGAGGTGGCCACACCAAACACCGTGCCGAGGATGGCGAAGACATCCACGGCATGCCCTATAGGGCCATAGATTCGCTCACCGATCAGCGGATAGAGTGCCGAACGCAAGGTTAACGGCAGGCCATTGCGGAAGCTGAAGTAGGCCAGGATCAGCGCGACGATGGCATAGATCGCCCAGGCATGCAGGCCCCAGTGGAAAAAGGTGATTTTCATGGCTTCGCGCGCCGCGGCAACGGTGCCGGGATCGCCCACGGGCGGCGTGGAGAAATGCATGACCGGTTCGGCCACGCCGAAGAACATGAGGCCAATCCCCATTCCTGCCGAGAACAGCATGGCGAACCAACTGCTCTTTCGGTAATCCGGCTCACTGTGGTCAGGGCCTAGCTTGATGTCGCCATAGCGGCTGACGGCCAGAAACACCACGCTGATCAACACCAACGCTACAACAAGAATATAGAACCAGCTGGCATTGGTGATGATCCATCGCTGGACTTGCTCGAACAGCGTTTGGGCGTGCTCCTGAAATGCCGTGGCGTACAAGACCAGCAGAAAAACAAGTATCGCACTGGTGTAGAAGACAGGTGGATTGAGGGTGCTCCTGGGTTTGGGGGCTGCAGTCATAGCGGCAGTTCTCCTTGCAAGGCGATGAGCACAGCGTGCCTGGGCACGACGACATTTACCAAGGCTAGCAGCTGGATAAACTCCCGTTTGCCAAGCTCCGTGTGCTCGAAAACAACTACAAACCCTAACGTCTGCAGGAAAAAATCTCAAACCGACGCCTCATTGGAGTGAATGGTTTGGTGCTTTTTGTTCATCTGCGAGTGGTTATTCGGTAGACTACCGCACGGGTGCCAGCTGCACGGTGCAGTGAGGCAGGTTAAAGAACAGCGCAGGTCGGGCCGCCATGCGGGAGCACCTGTGCCTATGCATAAAGTAGAATTACCTCGCGCCCAGAAACTGGCCGAGCGCGCCTTCGCCAACCTTGAACGCTTTTTGCACATTGAAGCGGTCAGCGGCATCGTTCTGTTGATTGCCGCAGTCGCTGCCCTGATCTGGGCGAATTCCCCGGCTGCCGACAGTTATGAAGCCCTTTGGCATACCCCGTTGACGTTCGGCGTGGGCTCGCATGTCTATTCGCAGTCCCTGCATTTCTGGATCAATGATGGCCTGATGACCATCTTTTTCCTGGTCGTGGGCATGGAGATCCGCCGCGAGATCCACGAAGGTGCACTGTCCAGCCTGCGTCAAGCCACGCTTCCCATGGCAGCCGCTGTCGGCGGCGTAGCGGTACCCGCACTCCTCTACCTGAGTTTTGGTCACGCGCCAGCAGACCAACAAGGTTGGGCCGTGCCAACGGCGACGGATATCGCCTTTGCGGTGGGCGTATTGGCCCTGCTCGGCAAGTCGATACCGTCCAACGTACGTGTATTCCTCCTCGCCCTGGCAATCATCGATGACATCATCGCAGTCCTGATCATCGCGTTCTTCTACTCAGGCGGCCTTGATTACACCGGCTTCGGCGTTGCAGTGATCGGCCTGCTAATGGTGATCGGGCTTCAGAAGATTGGAGTGGGTTCAGCCTACGCCTATGTCATTCCCGGTGCGATCGTCTGGCTGGGCATCTTGTTGACCGGAGCCCACCCGACCCTCGCAGGCGTCGTGCTGGGCCTGATGACACCTGTGACCGCGATGCCGATGCGTGAGCGCCCACTGGACGCCATTACCCGCTTCACCGGCGAATTGCTGGGGCGCGCCAAGGCGCCTGAGCAAGATGCCAGCGACCTCATGGACCCGTTGAAACGACTGCGCCTGGCCCAGCGCGAACTGCTGCCGCCGGTAGTGCGCATGCAAGGCACCCTGCACCCCTGGGTAGCCTTCGGCATCATGCCGGTGTTTGCCTTGGCCAACGCCGGGGTCAGCCTTTCGGGTGTCGACCTGTCCGCAGAAGGCCCCCAGTGGGTCATGATCGCCGTCGCTGTCGCCCTGGTTGCAGGAAAGCCCTTGGGCATCGTCAGCGTCAGTTGGCTGATGGTCCGCCTAGGCTGGTGCGTGCTTCCCGCCGAGGTCAACTGGCGTAGCATTATCCTGGTCGGGCTGCTGGCCGGCATCGGTTTCACCATGTCGATCTTCATCGCCAACCTCGCGTTCGTCGACCCTGGCTCACTTGGGGCAGCGAAACTCGGCGTGCTATCCGCATCGTTGATCGCGGCCGTGCTGGGTTTGACCTGGGGGGTATGGAGCATGCGTAGCGCAGCGTCTGCTACCAAAGCAGGTTCGCCCACCTAGCAACATTCTCGTACTGGCGATCCATTGCATTTGGGCAAGCGGATCGCCACTCCCGACACGACTTCAGTGTCGGGTAGGGCTGCCCGGGAAAACACGCCATACACACGGCTTTCCAAGTCAGCCGTGTGTGAACAATGTCCTAACCTACCCGTCTTGCACCTTCACTCCCCCGCCATTCACGCTGGCGAGACTGGCGTTCTGGATCGGGGCACTGCTGCTGGGGCTCGTTGCGCTGGCATTCGCCTGGCTAGCCGACGCGGCGTTCGCTTCGCTCAAGCGCTTGCCGGAATGGCGGAAATATCGCGCGCGGTCACGCCTCCGCAGAGTCTGTTGGCCGTTTTAGCACGCCGAGCAACAGCAGGTCGAACGCCTTGCCAGCCTGCGCCAGGCGTGCATTGCCGTCTTCGGCCTCCGCGATCCACACGGCCGCCTCAGCCAAGCTGCCGTAGATCAACGCAGCCAGCGCTTGAGCGTGCGCGTCGACGAAAACGCCCTCCAGCACCAGGTTGTCGATCAACTGGCGCATCGACTCTATGCAATACCGCTGGGCCTCAGGCGAGCCGCCACCCAACACCGCTCTGGCGTCGCGCAGCACGATGCGCTGGATCTCGGGCTCCAGCGCCATCTCCAGGTAGGCGTGGCAGCGTTGGCGAAAGCCGTCCAAGGCGTTCTCGGCGGTCTCGGTAATGGCACGCAGGCGCTCGTCCATTTCAGCGTCGAGCTGCTCGACGACGGCTATCAGCAACCCCTTCTTGTCGCCAAAGTGGTGGTACAGCGCCCCCCGCGTCAAGCCCGCCCGGGCAGTCAGATCATCCATCGAGGCGTGCGCATACCCCTGCTCGCTGAACATCTGGCGGGCGGTGCTCAGCAACAGGGCTCGGGTTTCTTGCATTGCGGCGCGGGTGCGGCGAACCATCCAGCTATTCCTTGTGTTCAGGCGGCATGGGGAGGGCGTATGCGAGTATTCATACCGCTTGCATGCATTGTCTTGGGCCCGAGGCCCACTGACAAGCCTGTCGTATCGCCGCGCGGTGACCGAGCCCCAAGCCGGGCGGCCTGCACCGAGCCTGAAGCCGATCAAACCGAATACGACGCCTGTCGGGCTCGGTCGCGCATGCGCTGGTAGCCCCAAAGCGCGACCAACAACACTGCGGCCCCGGCGGCCAAGGCCACGTTGAATCCGGCCTGGGCACCCCACACATCGACCACCTGCCCAGATGCTGCGGCACCGCCGGCAACTCCAACGTTGAGGCCGGCGAGCAACCAGGTCATCCCTTCGGTCAGCTTGCTTTCGGGCACGATGCGCTCTACCAGCGACATCGCCACGATCATGGTCGGGGCGAAGAACAGACCCGCAACCAGCACGGCGATGGCCAGCCCGATGATGTTTCCCACCACCAGCAGCGGCAAGGTTGTCGCCGCCGTCGCCAACCCATCCAGCAGTAGCAGCTTGTGTAGCGGGGTATCGAGTTTCAGGACACCGAACACCAGCCCCGCGACACAGGAGCCGATGGCATAACAGGACAGCACCACGCTGGCCGCAGCCGGCATGTCCATCTGCTCGGCGAATGCCACGCTGACGATGTCGACCGTACCGACGATCAAGCCCATAGCGACCATCAGCAAGGTCAGCAGGCGTACGTCGGCCAGCCTGAACACCGACGTGCTGTCTTGCCCGGTGGCGGCATCAGCCTCTACTGGCGGCTCGGTGCCGACCTGCACCGCCAAGGCGAACACGCCGATGGCCAGGAACACGGCAGCAGCCAATGTACCGGCCTGCGGAAGTACCGCCACGCTCAGCCCCACCGAAATCGGCGGGCCAGCAATGAAGGTGACTTCGTCAAGAACGGTTTCCAGCGAGTAGGCTGTCTTCAGTTGCGCCTTGCCGCGGTAAATCGCGGTCCAGCGCGCGCGCACCATCGCCGACATGCTGGGCATGAAGCCGGCGAGCGCGGCCCCGACGAACAGGGTCCAGTCCGCCAGCCGCCAATAGCTGCAAGCCAACAGCAGAAGGATGCCCAGCACGCTGAGCCCGGCGGCGGCCGGCAATAAGCGGCCCTGGCCATGGCGGTCGATCAGGCGCGAGATCTGCGGCGACATCAGTGCATAGGTCAGCACGAAGGTGGCCGCCACCGCACCGGCCAGGCCGTAACTGCCGGTGATCTGCGACAACATGGTGATGATCCCGATACCGGTCATCGGCAACGGCAGCCGGGCCAGCAGGCCGGCCAAGGCGAAGCCCTTGGCGCCTTTGGCCTGGAACAACTCGCGGTAGGTACTGAACACGCTCGACTCTCCTTATCGAAAGGCCCTTGGGCAGTCACGCTCAAGGTAAAATACATGCAGCTCGTATGATTAAAACCTTATTATCATACGAATTGAATGTAAATACTCGACGGGGAACGTCCTTATTCAGCCGCCCTGCCCCGTGACGCCTTGTGTGTCGCGAGCACTCGTTCGCCGTTGAGCGAGAGTTGAAGGTGTGAGCGATGAGGCCCGCAGGCCAGTCGCCACGAACGTCGCTGCAGTCGTAGAGCTTGCTTGAACCACCAAAGCCAACGGCCAAGAACCCTATGCATGGCATCGCCACGTACTGGAGGACTTGCCGCATGCCGCGAAGGTTGAGGATTACGAATCGCTATTGCCGTGGAAGTGAAAGTCGGGGAAGCCACGGTAAACCAAGCCCTGACCTTGCGGCAGGAGGGGAACGTGGATCGGTTAAGAAACGCAAAAAGCCCTGAATAATCAGGGCTTTCCTCACGCCTCTGTCCCATTGGGCCGGCGCGCTCCGCTTGCCATTTGACCACAAGATTCAATGACGTGAACCGTCGCATATGTCTGTCGCAGATCACGCGCATAGACTGGCCCTGCGTTGGAGAACCCTGCGATGACATTGTAGGGACTTTTCTTTCACCCCATTTTCACGACACCTAGGCAACACTCGTCCTATCCCCCCGTGTGATAGAAGCTCCCATTAGCCCGCCTAGCAGCGGGCTTTCTTTTGCCTAGAATTCGGCCGTTTGTCTTCTGAGTTGTCCGTTCAACAGGCCCAAGCTGTCCCTTGAGGACACTAGCTAGAGCCACTCTCATGCCACAACTCATCAGATTCATAACCCTTCCCCTGGCCTGTAGTCTTCTGTGGGCTTGCTCTGCTCCTGAGACGAAGTCGCCTGTGGAGACGCCTGGCAGGCCCGAATCCGCAAAGACCCAGTTGCTGGAAGCCGGCGCCGCGACCTTGCAGGCCAAGCCGCCCATTGAGGCCATCAACGCCTACCTGGATGGCTTCCACTTTTACAACGGACATCCTGATGTGCAGATGGAAGCGCATCACTACTGCTCCATCCTGAATGAGGATGTCATCCAGTGCGTCATCTTCGACGGTAATACCAAGGAAGCGAAGATCATGGGTGTCGAGTACATCATCGACGAAAAGCTGTTTGCTGATCTGCCGGCCAACGAGAAGGCGATGTGGCACAGCCACGGGTATGAAGTCTCGTCCGGTCAGTTGGTTGCACCAGGCATACCAGCGACTGCTGAACATGCGCTGATGGAGCGGCTTGCCCATACCTACGGGAAGACATGGCACACGTGGCACACCGACCAGGATAAAGCTCTTCCTGTGGGCGTTCCGCAGTTGATGATGGGGTTCACAATGGATGGCCAGGCTGACCCGGCGATGGTCGGGCAGCGCAATCGCCGTCTGAAGGTAGATGCGGCAAAAATCAAAGCTCAGCGGGCTGACATTCAAATCCCTGCGGCTGATCCCAAGGCGGATGGTTGGCAACACGGCAACGTTATTCAGATCACCGATCCAACGGGTGCTCATCTGCATCGGCCCGCCACGTCGACATCTGAGAAAGCGAACAGCCGTTCCAGCCAATAGCACTTGGGACAGTTGCATATAGTTATGCCCCTGGCGTGCCCCTCTTGGGACGGCTGTCGTAAACCGCACCCTGGCAAAGCCAGGCTACGGCCCTTTCGGGCTTACATCCTCACGCTCTGGCCCATCCTTGGGCCGGCGCGCTCCGCTTGCCTTATCCAAATTATCCCGGCGCATCCCGCAACTTGGATTCCCGGCCACCCTTGTCAGTAGTTGCCATCATCCAGCAGCGGGCTGGGCAAGCTAGCCTCATGTCAAAGTGAACGTTCAGCACACCGCGCCACTCCATCTACCGCAACGTGTTTCACGAACAGCACGGCAACGTAAGGATACTAATCAACATCCATGGAGAGGAAAGCTGTGAGCGTCACACTGAGATGTCTAAAATGCGGTGGGCAAGACCTTGTGACACCAATAAAGTTGAACAAAAAGGCCATTCTCACGTGCCGAAGGTGTGGCGCAATTGCAAATTATGGCGATCTGATGCAAGCAGAAGGCAGACGGCTCATCGCCGACATCCGGCAGCGTCTGCCCCTCTTGGAAGTAAGTTAGCCGCGCTCAGATCGCCACACCTACCTATACCATTGCAACGATCTTTATCACACGATACGTTGCGCTTTACGATCTTTCGCGCCCCCGGTCAGCTAGCACGAAAGTAAAGGGAGCATCCCGCACTCTCCCGGCATCCGAAGAAAACACAGGCTCTCTGTGTGAACACACGAGGTGCGAGATCATGGCTAACGATCAAGACAAGGCTGGTCAGCAAGGCGGCACCGCTCAAAACAACCCTGGCAATTTTGCCAATGATCCACAACGGGCGTCTGAAGCCGGCCAGAAAGGTAGTCAAATGTCCGGAGGGAGACCTGAGGGTCAGCAAACTGGGCATGGCCGCGGCAGTAACCTTCAGGAAGATGATCCTCAGCGTGCCGGTGGTGCAACCCAACGGGGTGGCCAAGGAGGCCATTCCACCGGCATTAAATCTGACCGGGAGGAAAGTATGGACGATGAGTCGCAAGCGATTCAGGACGAAGACAGCGGAATGACGGGAGACAACCGCTGAGCAAATAGCCAGGGAGAGGGATAACCCTGGCTTCCCCAATATCTTCGAAGCCACCATTCAAGGAATGACGGAATGACCGGCTAAGGAAACAGTACAGTTTTCCCAATTGATAGGCGAAAAAAAGCCCGCGCACAAAGCGCGGGCCGATCAGAGAGCAACAACCGCCCTGATTAGTTATCCAGCTCGTCCTTGATGATCTTGCCGTCGTGCGGATCGACCTGGAACTCATACTGCTTGCCGTCAGTTTTCATTCCTTCCCCCTCCCAATGACCATCATCGGCCTCGATCTTGGTGATCTGCGTGTAGCCGGCGCCTTTTAAGGTTGCTTCGGCCTGATCCTTGGTTACTTTCCAATCTGCTCCAGGCTGATCCGCCCATGCTGCAGTGCTTGCCATTGCGGCGACCATGGCGAAGCCAGTGAACAGTCGAGTCATCGCTTTCATCGTTAACATCCTTTTTCGTGACAGTTATCGTTCCGACCCTCACGCTGATCTCGCCGTTCAGTTTGAGTGCGGGTCGACACCGAAACTGAGGTCTTTTCATGGAGCTCCGGCAGACCTCGTAACAGCAAGGCAGCGACTGTGGTTTCAGCATGGTTGAAATTCCACCCAAGGTTCCGATGGATGGAAGCGGTTGGAATCATGCTGAGAGGATGGTGAAACGACCCGACAGGCCATTCACCGAGCGGAGTGAACTTCCAGATGTAGGTATGGCCTTCCGTTCATACCGGAGGAACCGTCATGAGCCAATCGAAAGAATTGCACTCCACTGTCATTTGCCTGCAAGCCGACAAAGTCTTGCTGGTGCGCAAAGAAGCTTCCGAGTGGTCACTGCCAGGCGGAAAAATCGATCCTGGAGAGACCCAGCTAGAAGCAGCCCGTCGAGAGCTCTGTGAAGAAACCGGCATGCAACTGACGGATGCTCACTTCCTCGGACACAGCGTACTCCAATCGGAAGAGCACTGGCTCTATCGCATGAACGTGCCAACGTCAGTACAGCCGCACCCCTCACACGAGATCGTGGAGTGTCGCTGGTTCTCAGCTCCCGAACTCGAGCAGGTTACGGTCAAACCTACAAACACCGAATTGCTGAGGCGAGAAGGCTTCCTAGCTGTCAACGGTAGGCGCTTCCAGTCGGACTGAAGGCATCAGGACAGAATGACCTGGAAGGTCGTCCCCCCTTCAACGCCAGACTCGACCTCTATCCTGCCACCATGGCTGGCGACTATTTCCGATGCGATGAATAGCCCCAAACCTAACCCAGCGGCTGAGCCCTTTTCTTCTGCCGCATAGCTTGAATATCTCCCCTCTGGCTTGAACAGATAAGGCATCACATCCCTGGGAATCGGCTCTCCGGAATTGTGCACGCTGAAGCACGGAACTCCGGCTTCGTTGAAGAAGGTGACCTGGATCGGTAGCGTCGAGTCACCATGGCGTAGGGCATTGCCAATCAAGTTAGAGAAGACCTGAGCCATGCGGTCAGGATCAAACTGACCGGTGATCTGTACGGATTCGTTCAAAATAATGTTCGCCCCAGGGGAACCCGCGCGCAGTTCCTCGATGACCGAGCGACAGATCGGGTTCAGCTCCACCTGCTGCAGGTGCACCGGGATACCTGTTCCCAAATTACAGCGCGCCAGATCCAGAAGGTCGTTCACCATATTGTTGGCCCGGCGAGCGCTGTTACAAACCTGAGTGGCGAGCAGTTTTACCTTCTCACCTGACTCATCCTGTCGCAGGATTAGATCACCAGCCATGAGTACCGCACCCAATGGCGAACGCAGATCATGGCCAAGCACAGCCAGTACCATTTTTCGAGTTGATTCCACTGCTGCGCCATAGGCTGCAATGGATTCAACCATGGCTTGGTCTACTGCCTCGTTGAAGCGGATCATGTCTTGAACATGCTCTGCGTCTCGAAGCGTCTCTTTTGCCAGCCAGAGCGATAGAACACTGGAGCGCAACGCTCGGTACTCAGAGACCAATTGATCCATCGAAAATCCCGCTATCAAACGAGTAATGGCATGGGTCTGAGCCGCCGTATCGCTGCTCATTAGAGGGCCTCTACCTTGCGCCTTTTCAGGCTGCTGATGCGCAGTCTGAGCAGTACGCATATCAGCGGCAACGGTGCGCAGAATCTTCTCAGAGTGATTCCTGAGGCCGGCTGAATCCTGAGTGGGTAAGTCCGTCTTGACCGAACGTGCGAAATCCTCCCAAGCCTGGAGAATGCTTCCCATATCACTCTCAATGAAGTCGTACAGGCGCATTACGGTTTCCCACCATCCACACGTACCAAGCGTTCAGCCTAGCCCATTGAGTCATCAGGGCAAAGAAACCACTTCGTCATCCTCTGTCAGCGCTTTGGAACGAGTTGTTATATGCCAGGTCTGTAGAGGTAGGGCGAGAGGCTAACCATGCGACACCAGGTGTTGGTAGTAGAGAACGATGAGGTTCTTCGGTGGCTGATGACCGAGGCCGTCACGCACCTCGGTCACGCCGTCACCGATTGCGCCAATGCGGACGATGCCTTGGCTATCTTGGACAAAATTCCAAACCTTTCCCTAGTCATTACCGATATACAGATGCCCGGGCACATCGATGGTCTCGAATTAGCCAAAGCCATCTGGTGGGGGCATCCTGAGTTGCCAGTGATCATCGTCTCAGGGCATGTCGTCTTCTCGCCCAGCTCCCTACCTGCCAATGCGCGCTTCATTAAAAAGCCCTGCACCTTGGACACGCTCAGCCGTGCCATGCTAGAGCTGCTTCCCACCCGGTAAGGATCAGTACATGTCGCCATCTGGCGCCAACTCGTGACCTAGCGTCAATCAAAACTGCTTACCCCCACCACTGAAGCGTTTGCTCTGAACTTTGCCAGCCCAAAAGACTTCCCCTGCATACCCCACGTTTTTTTTGCAGGAGCAAGACTATGAGAGCAGTCTCCTACCACGGTGCTAACGATGTGCGGGTCGATACTGTCCCAGACCCCATCCTCCAAGACGCAGACGACATCATCCTAAGGGTGACGGCCACCGCCATCTGCGGATCCGACCTCCACCTCTATCGAGGCAAGATCCCGGAAACAGAGCAAGGCGACATCTTCGGCCACGAATTCATGGGCATCGTGGAAGAGGTTGGCAGGGACGTGACGACCCTGCAGGTTGGCGACCGAGTGGTGATTCCTTTTGTCATCGCTTGTGGAAGTTGCTTTTTCTGCCAGCATGATCTCTTCGCTGCCTGTGAAACCACCAATAGCGGGCGCGGATCGATCATCAACAAAAAGGGCATACCACCAGGCGCAGCGCTGTTCGGATACAGCCATCTGTATGGAGGGATCCCTGGAGGCCAAGCTGATTACGTTAGGGTGCCCAAAGGCAATGTCGGGCCATTCAAAGTCCCGACGACCCTCGCGGATGACAAAGTGCTGTTCCTATCCGACATCCTTCCCACCGCTTGGCAAGCGGTCATCAATGCCGAGATTGGCGAAGGCTCATCGGTAGCGATCTATGGCGCGGGGCCAGTGGGGCTGTTGAGTGCGGCCTGCGCACGGATGCTGGGCGCTCACATCGTCTTTATGGTGGATGACAACGACTACCGGCTAGCCTATGCCCAGCAAGCCTATGGCGTCATCCCGATCAACTTCGAAAAGGATGATGATCCTGCCGACAGCATCATTCGCCAGACACCGGGTACGCGTGGCGTGGACGCGGTCATCGATGCCGTCGGGTTTGAAGCCAAAGGCAGCACCACGGAAACCGTGATGACGGCCTTGAAACTGGAAGGTAGCAGCGGCAAGGCCCTGCGCCAGAGCATCGCGGCTGTGCGACGTGGCGGCATAGTCAGCGTGCCCGGCGTCTATGCGGGGTTCATTCACGGCTTCATGTTCGGTGATGCCTTCGACAAAGGCCTGACCTTCAAAATGGGTCAGACCCATGTTCAAAAATACCTTCCCGAACTGCTGGAGCACATTGAAGCAGGACGCCTGCAACCGGAATTGATCGTTACTCACCGCTTAGCCCTAGAAGAGGCGGCCATGGGCTACAAAATGTTCGATCAAAAGCAGGATAACTGTCGCAAGGTCATCCTCGTGCCAGGTGCTGCACCGGGCACCTTGGGCCCTGACCACCTCTAGAGGAGGAGTGATCATGAACGGTCTCGCCAGTTACTTCTGGATTGCCGTTGCGGCAATTCTTCTGCTCATCGACCTGTGGGCCATCGTCAGCGTGTTCCGGAGCGACAAGACAGATGCGGTGAAAGCGGCCTGGGCTCTCCTGATCGTGGCCCTACCGCTTGTTGGCCTGGGGATATGGGGCGTTGCTGGCCCGCGAGGCATCAAGCGAGGCACTGGGCCCACTTCAGACGAGCACAGCAAAGGCTGATATTCCAGGCCCAACCTATAGAGGTTTGCATAATGGTCGATCAAGCGACAGGTATGAAATCAGGTGAGCGCTACCGGGTTGAAAACGTGGAGCGAGCGCATCAGTTTCCAGGCTTCTTTCAAGACGGGAAATATTATCTAGGCCCCGAGCTTCTCACCGCCGTGGGATGGCTCGAAGGTACACGCTTCATATACGACAGCCTGGATGCTGAAGGTGAACCCGTGTTTCCAAACAAAGAGGCAGGTACGGTCGAAGGGCTGACCTTGACCCTGGTCGATGGCACCGCCCTTGAGCTCTCTCTGGTTGAAGCCGACGAAATCATCGCACCCTTCGAACACCGTAGCAGCGGCACAGAGCAAGAAGCTCCCCGTAGTGGATATCCCGTCAGGGGGCCGCTGCGTGGCAAAGTCGTGGTAATCACAGGGGCATCCAGCGGCATAGGCCGCGCCGCCGCACACGCCTTTGCCTGCAAAGGCGCACGCTTGGTGCTCGCAGCCCGCGATGAAGAAGCATTATTTGACGTCCTGGATGAATGCACCGATTGTGGTACGGATGCCATAGCGATCACCACCGACGTCACCCACAGCGACCAGGTTCAAGCGCTGGCCGCCCAGGCCTCAGCGTTTGGCCATGGACGGATCGATATCTGGGTCAACAACGCCGGGGTTGGGGCGGTCGGAAGCTTCGAGGCTACCCCGCTGGAAGCTCACGAACAGGTTATCCAGACCGATCTGATTGGCTACCTGCGAGGCGCCTACGTCGCCCTTCCCTTCTTCAAAGCGCAAGGTAGCGGCATTTTGATCAACACACTGTCGCTGGGCAGCTGGGTAGCCCAGCCCTATGCAGCGGCTTATTCGGCGAGCAAGTTCGGTTTGCGTGGACTGACCGAGGCGCTGCGAGGGGAGCTGACCAAGTTTCCAAACATCCATGTGTGCGACATTTATCCAGCAGTCATGGACACACCCGGCTTCCGAGACGGCGGCAACTACACCGGGCATGCGCTGACACCGCCAAGCCCCATCTACGATCCCGAACGGGTAGCCAAGGCAATGGTAGCCTGTGCAATTTCACCTCGAGCTCACACAACGGTCGGGACTGCTGCTCGCCTCGCACACTTGGCCAGCTACCTAGTACCAGGAATAGCTTTGTTGTCTGGATGGGTAACGCGGTGGGGGATAAATCGCAGTCCCATAGCCGAAACCTCATCAGGCAACCTGTTTGAGCCTCCAAGTGACAGAAGGAGTATCGACGGAGGGTGGAGGCAACCTAAAGCTAAAACGCCCCTGCTAATAGGCGCCGCGGCGCTTGGGATCATCGCAGGGTTAACAATCGCCTGTTCCCGACGCAGGAAAAACTAGAAAGGCAACATCTATCGGGGTATGGACGGAGCTTTTCGCAAGACTACGTCCATGCCTACATCGCTTGGCCCTTTTTCTTCGGCACCTTCAGTTGTCGGCTGCATGGCAACACCTCCAGGCAAGTTGATCGGATGTCGGTCTTCAGGCACCTTCGGGAGCCCCGCAGAATTTGTTGACATCGATAGGCTGCGGAACGAACTCGGGGCCCTCGCCAGCCAGCCGCCACCTCACCTTGGCGACGCCTTAACGCTCAGCCATCGGCCGACTGACCAGCTTGATCTTCTGCTGACTGAATCTTGGGATGATACCAATGCCGGCATCACAGCTGGCGCAGTGCCATGCGACGGCATTACTCATTTTCTCCAGACGAATGATAAATGTCCGAGGCTCACCGTGAAGCTCATACTCAGTGACATACAGGTGCTGTCCCACCACCAGAATTCCCTCCCTAGTTCATGCGCTATTGAGCAAAGGGGCCACAAAAAATTCCATCGGAACGGCAACTGGCAGGGTCTTTCCAGAATGCCGGTCGCCGTTCTTCTTGTGTGCCTATCACCAGCGACGGCTGCGAGGCGAGCGCGCTGCTTTTCATTGGCAGACTCGCGACACAGCTTATCTCCTTAAGGGGCGCAATGGTCGCTACACCGCTCGAAGGTGTCAGCCATCGAGAGAGTTGAACCCTGCCGCTTGGCTGCGACTCAACCACAAGCAAACTTCGTAAACCCAATCCGTGATGAGGTAACGCCATGAACGCTATCGACTTACTGATCCAAGACCACAAGCTGGTGAAGAAGTTGCTCGAGGAACTGTCGGCCACAACAGAACGAGCCGTGAAAAAACGGGCCGAGCTACTGCAAAAAATCGAGCAAGAATTACAGATCCACACAGCGCTTGAGGAGGAAATCCTGTATCCGGCTATTAAAAAAGCCGGCGGCAAGGAAGAGGCGAAAATGTACTACGAGGCCAAGGAAGAGCATCGCACTGTCGACGCCCTCGTCATCCCTGACCTCCTACACACAGAAACCGGCTCCGTTGAGTTTGCCGGTCGGGTCAAAGTCATGAAAGAGCTGCTGGAGCACCACATCGAGGAAGAAGAAGGCGAACTCTTCCCGACGGCCAAAAAGCTTCTTGGCAAGGACGTGCTGGAACAACTTGGGCAAACCATGGAAGCCCAGAAAAAGATGCTCAAGGGCGAGCAGCGGGCCGCCTGATAAGGCCATTCCCTGCCAGTGCCACGGCTGGCAGGGATCCGCCGCAGATGTCGAACAAGCAGTCGGGTAAAGCTTCATGAATCATTGGATCGAGTTACTCGAATGGCCTGCCATGGCCATGACCGTGCTGGCAGCATGGTGCATTGGTTCCCGCCGCCCCGGGAGAAGGAAGTTAGGCTTCTGCTGCTTCATTGCCAGCAATGTGTTGTGGGCTGTGTGGGGCTGGCAATCAGAAGCGTGGGCGTTGATCATCCTCCAAATCTGTCTCTTCGGCATGAATTTACGGGGTTGGCGGAAGAACACTCATCGGCAAACATGTGGGTCAAACAGCTAAGCACGCCGCCTTCGACCATCCCTCAACGCTGTGAGGACGTTTCTTTCGCTTAATTTTCGCGGGATATTAGAGACCGCTATCCCTGCGTGATAGTGCGTGCCCGCCTAGCAGCAGGCATTCTTCTACCCATAAACCGGGCAAGCCTTCTAACCCCACCTTGGTTGGCCAAGCTCCTTCTCGTATCATCAGCCCTCCCCACATGGAATGATTGTCGTGAAGCCGTCACCTGGAAGTGCCCAGTCCATCCCTGCGAATGCCAACGGCCCGAAGTGGGATGTCGGCGAAGCTGTCAGCCACTATCCTGGGACGACTTGCGGATCATCAAAACGCTAAGTGACTGTAGCAACCGCTCCGAGTGGATTGCGGATCAGATGGGGTACACGTTGACAGCGATGATCTTCAAGCACTACGCGAAGTGGATCAGCGAGGACGGCCCGGATGCAGTGGGGTTGTTGAATCAGGCGCTCAGGTTGACCTGAACGCGAAAAAAAGGGGCCGCAAGGGCCCCTTTCTTCTGCCTGTCATTCCCAAAGTGTTCCCAAAACGCTCCCATTTGAGGGTCAAGCGGCGGCGAACATCAATGAAATCAAGCACTTGTATGGCGGAAGCGTAGAGATTCGAACTCTAGGATAGTTGCCCATCGACGGTTTTCAAGACCGTTGCCTTAAACCACTCGGCCACGCTTCCAGCTCGTTTTGCGGCCGCCATAATACCTTAATGAAACACGCTGTCAAACTCTCTGTGTCGCGGGTTGCAGGAGCTCTGATAGACTCCTAGCATCTGAACGTCCGAAACCACAGGTTTACCAAGGAGTGTCGCCATGCGCGAACAGGATTATGCCGTCCACCACGGCCAGCAGGTCGAGCAGCAGGAGATCAGCAAGGTCCTGCGCAACACGTACAGCCTGCTGGCGCTTACTCTTGCCTTCAGCGGTGTCATGGCTTTCGTTGCCCAGCAGATGCGCGTCGGCTACCCGAACGTGTTCGTGGTGCTGATCGGCTTCTACGGGCTGTTCTTCCTTACCAACAAACTGCGTGATTCGGCCTGGGGCCTGGTGTCCACCTTCGCGCTCACCGGTTTCATGGGCTTCATCCTCGGCCCGATCCTCAACCGTTACCTGGGCATGGCCGGTGGCGCCGAGGTAGTGAGTTCCGCGTTTGCCATGACTGCGCTGGTGTTTGGTGGTCTGTCGGCCTACGTGCTGATCACCCGCAAGGACATGAGCTTCCTGAGCGGCTTCATCACTGCTGGCTTCTTCGTTTTGCTGGGTGCTGTCGTTGCCAGCTTCTTCTTCCAGATCAGCGGCCTGCAACTGGCAATCAGCGCTGGCTTCGTGCTGTTCTCGTCGGTCTGCATCCTGTTCCAGACCAGCGCGATCATTCACGGTGGTGAGCGTAACTACATCATGGCGACCATCAGCCTGTATGTGTCGATCTACAACCTGTTTGTCAGCCTGCTGCAGTTGTTTGGCATCATGAGTCGTGATGACTGATTGATTGCTGTACCGCAAGAAGCCCGCTTCGGCGGGCTTTTTTGTGGGCGTTGGAAATGGGTTGAGCTGCAAGATGCTCGTGCCGTCATCCCGTTTTCTCTACCGCTATCCGCCATCACCCCGTAGAATGCGCTCCTTTTTTCTTCCGGGGCGGCTTTCAGCAATGAGCTCACACGAACACAGCCCAGGCGCAGCGGCGCCTGCCAATGAACTGGTGCTTGGTCTGGAGGACAAGCCACGGCTGTTGATCGGCCTGCTGGCAGCCCTGCAGCACCTGCTGGCGATCATCGTACCGATCGTCACTCCTGGCCTGCTGATCTGCCAGGCGTTGGGTGTATCTGCACGTGATACCAATTTGATCGTTTCGATGTCGCTGGTGATCTCGGGTATCGCCACCTTCGTCCAGTGCAAACGCTTCGGCCCATTTGGCGCGGGGCTGCTGATCGTTCAGGGCACCAGCTTCAACTTCGTCGGCCCGCTGATTGCCGGCGGTGCGCTGATGGTCAAGCAAGGCACGCCGGTTGAGGGCGTAATGGCAGCCATTTTTGGCGTAGTAATCGCAGGCTCGTTCGTCGAGATGGGCGTGTCGCGCATCCTGCCCTTCGTCAAACGCCTGATCACCCCGCTGGTGACTGGCATCGTGGTGTTGATGATCGGCCTGACACTGATCAAGGTCGGCCTGATCAGCATGGGCGGTGGTTTTGGGGCCATGGCCAATGGCACCTTTGCCAATGGCGAAAACCTGCTGATGTCGGGCGTGGTACTGGCGATCATCGTCGCTCTCAACCGTATCCCGGTGGTGTGGATGCGCAGCTGCGCCATCGTCATCGCCCTGGTGGTCGGCTACGCGCTGGCCGGATACCTGGGCCGCCTGGACTTTACCGGCATGCACGAGGCCGCGCTGTTCCAGGTGCCGACACCGCTGCACTTTGGCCTGGGCTTCTCGTGGGCACTGTTCATTCCGATGCTGGTGATCTACCTTGTCACTTCGCTGGAAGCCATCGGTGACGTTACCGCCACCAGCAAAGTGTCGCGCCAGCCGGTCGAAGGGCCGGTGTGGATGCAGCGGATCAAGGGGGGCGTGCTGGTCAACGGCGCCAACTCGCTGCTGGCCGGTCTGTTCAACACCTTCCCTAGCTCGATTTTTGCCCAGAATAACGGGGTGATTCAGCTGACCGGTATCGCTAGCCGTCATATCGGTATGTGGATTGCCGTGATGCTGGTGTTGCTGGGGCTGTTCCCGAGTGTTGCCGGGGTGATTCAGGCCGTGCCGGAGCCGGTGCTGGGCGGCGCGGCGATGGTCATGTTTGGCGCGGTTGCGGCTTCAGGGATCAATATTCTGGCCAGTACCCGACTGGACCGTCGGGCGCTGCTGATTATTGCCGTGTCGTTGGCACTGGGGCTGGGTGTGGCGCAGGTGCCGGAGTTCCTGGCGCACATGCCGGCGGCGATTCGCAATGTGCTGGAGTCGGGTGTGGCTACCGGGGGGATTTGTGCGCTGGTGCTGAACTGGTTCTTGCCAGAGGGCAAGGAGCAGGCTTGAACCTGGAGCTTGAATGAAAAGCCCGCGCCCGCTTGCACAAGCGGGCGCGGGCTTTTTTGCTTTATCATGGCACCATTCCTTTGCATGAGTTAGCCATGAAATTCGCTATCGCGGTGTTCTCACCGGCCCATGCGCCCTCTTCGCGACGCGCCCTGCGCTTCGCCGAAGCGGTGCTGGCCGGCGGGCATGAGATTGCCCGACTGTTCTTCTATCAGGACGGGGTACATAGCGCCTCGGCCAACGTCGTCGCGCCCCAGGACGAACTGGACGTGGCTGGCCAGTGGCACACGTTCATACAGACCCACCAGCTGGACGCCGTGGTGTGTATCGCCGCCGCCCTGCGCCGTGGCGTGCTCGACGAAGCCGAGGCCAACCGCTACCAGCGCCCGGCCGTGAACCTGCCCAAGCCCTGGGAACTGTCGGGGCTGGGCCAACTGCACGAGGCCGCGCAAGTGGCCGACCGCCTTGTCTGCTTCGGAGGCGACTGATATGGCCAAGTCTTTGTTGATCATCAGCCGTCAGGCACCGTGGAATGGCCCCTCTGCCCGCGAGGCGCTGGACATCGCCCTGGCCGGCGGCGCGTTCGACCTGCCGTTGGGCATGCTGTTCCTCGACGATGGTGTGTTCCAGCTCGCGCCGGACCAGCAACCCGCCGCCGTGCAACAAAAGAACCTGGCCGCCAACCTGCAGGCGTTGCCGATGTTCGGTGTCGAAGAACTGTTCGCCTGCAACCACAGCCTGGCCCGTCGTGGCCTGGCAGCCCATACCCTGGCGCTGCCGGTGCAAGTGCTCGATGACGCATCGCTGGCCGCGCTGATAGCCCGTTTCGACCAGGTGATAACGCTCTGATGAAGACCCTGCATGTAATTGCCCATTCCCCGTTTGGCGACGAGCGCCTGGCCAGTTGCCTGCGCCTGCTCGGTGCCGAAGATGCCCTGCTGCTGTGCGGCGATGCCGTGTATGCCCTGCGCAGCGGCAGCGAGCCGCATGGCCATCTGCAAGCCGCCGGCCTGGCCCAGCGCCTGTTCGCCCTGGACGAGGATGTACACGCCCGCGCGGTCGGCAACGACCTGGCAAAGGCCGTGGACTACGCCGAGTTCGTCGAACTGTCGCTGCAATACGACAAGGTCAACAGCTGGCTATGAATACGCTCACCGTTGGCGATCAGGTGATCGCCCTGGACAAGGATGGCTTCCTGGTCGACCTGCAAGATTGGTCCCACGACGCCGCCGAGGCTTTGGCCAAGCGCGAGGGTATCCCGTTGACGGCGGACCACTGGGAAATCCTCGAACTGCTCCGTCAGTTCTATCAGGAATACCAGCTGTCTCCGGCCACCCGCCCGCTGATCAAGTACACGGCCCTCAAGCTGGGCCCTGAAAAGGGCAACAGCCCGCACCTTAACCGCCTGTTCAACGGCACCCCCGCCAAACTTGCCGCCAAGCTGGCGGGCCTGCCCAAGCCGACCAACTGCATATGACCGAACCTCGTCCGCTCACTCTGGAAACCCCCGCCGAACACCCGTTCGCCGAATTCGTGCGCATTCTCGGCAAAGGCAAGCGCGGCGCGCGTGGCCTGACCCGCGAGGAGGCCCGTGCAGCCATGACCCTGCTGCTGGAAGGCAAGGTTGAAGACACCCAGCTCGGTGCCTTCCTCATGCTACTGCGGCACAAGGAAGAAAGCGCCGAAGAGCTGGCTGGCTTCACCGAGGCCTTGCGCGCCCACCTGCAGGCGCCGCGCATCGCCGTTGACCTGGACTGGCCCACGTACGCGGGCAAGAAGCGTCACCTGCCCTGGTACCTGCTGGCCGCCAAGTGCCTGGCCAGCAATGGCGTTCGCATCTTGATGCACGGCGGTGGCGCACACACTGCCGGGCGTATGTATACAGAGCAACTGCTCGACCTGCTGCAGATTCCGCTGTGCCGCGACTGGGCCGCCGTCGGCAACGCGCTGGACCAACACCAGCTGGCATTCTTCCCGCTGCACGACTGGGCGCCGCAGCTGCAACGCATGATCGACCTGCGCAATACACTGGGCCTGCGCTCGCCCATCCACTCGCTGGCTCGGGTGCTCAATCCGCTGGGCGCTCGCTGTGGATTGCAGAGCATCTTTCACCCCGGTTACCAGGCAGTGCACCGCGAAGCCAGCCGCTTGCTGGGCGACCATGCCGTGGTGATCAAGGGTGATGGCGGCGAAATCGAGGTCAATCCCGATGTCATCAGCCATCTCTACGGCACCACGGCGGGTGAGGCGTGGGATGAAGAGTGGCCAGCGCTGAGCGAACGCCGCCATGTCAAGCCGCCCAGCCTGCAGGCAGAGCACTTGCTGGCGTTCTGGCGTGGCGAAGTGGAAGACAGTTATGGCGAAAAGGCCCTGATTGCGACCATGGCGCTGGCCCTGCGTGGCTTGGGACAGCACCGCGAGCAGGCCTTCGTAACGGCGCAAGGCTATTGGGACACTCGAAATAGATCGATTTAGCCGATAATAGAACCCCGATCTTTGCGCTATTTCTTCGAACGATTTGCCCTAGACTGGGCTCCAACGACAAACAACTTTGTTTCAGGAGCTCACCATGGGCCTATTGATCGACGGTCGCTGGCACGACCAGTGGTATGAAAACGGCAAGGACGGCACGTTCAAGCGTGAGAATGCCCAGCGCCGCAATCAGCTGCCCGCCCCCGAGGGCGGCCGCTACCATCTGTATGTGTCGCTGGCCTGCCCATGGGCCCACCGCACCCTGATCGTTCGCGCGCTGAAAGGCCTGGAGCCGTTGATCGACGTGTCAGTGGTCAGCTGGCTGATGCAGGACCATGGCTGGACCTTCGATCAGCAGCAAGGCTCCAGCGGGGACCACCTCGACGCCCTGCAATACCTGCACCAGCGCTACACCCAGGATGACCCGCACTACACAGGGCGCGTGACGGTACCTGTACTGTGGGACAAGAAAGAGAAGCGAATCATCAACAATGAGTCGGCAGAAATCATCCGCATATTCAACAGCGCATTCAACGAGCTGACCGGCAATACACTGAACCTTTACCCCGAATCGCTGCGCCCGACCATCGAAGCACTGAACGAGCGCATCTACCCGGCGGTGAACAACGGTGTGTACCGCGCAGGCTTTGCCACCACGCAAGACGCTTACGAGGCTGCCTTTGACGATGTGTTCAACGAACTGGATTACCTGGAAGCCTTGCTAGGCCGCAATCGCTACCTGGCGGGTGAGTACCTGACCGAGGCTGATGTACGCCTGTTCACTACATTGGTGCGCTTCGATGCGGTGTACCACGGGCACTTCAAGTGCAACCTGCGCCGCCTGAGCGACTACCACAACCTGTCCAACTGGCTGCGTGAGCTGTACCAGTGGCCTGGGGTGGCGGGTACGGTGAACATGGAGCATATCCAGAAGCACTATTACATGAGCCACAAGACCATCAACCCGAACGGGATTGTGCCTAAAGGGCCTTTGCAGGACTTTGGTTTGCCGCATGATAGAGAGCGGTTGGTGGGCAAAGGGATTTGGCAGGCTTGAGAAAGCCGGGGCTGCTTTGCAGCCCATCGCGACACAAGGCCGCTCTCACAAGGACCTTGCAATGCCTGGGGCATGTGCGATGGGCCGCAAAGCGGCCCCAACGATTTCAGCTGTTCTGTGAACCTTCGAACCAGGCCAGCTTGTCACGCAACTGTACCACCTCCCCCACAATCACCAGGGTCGGCGCGTGCACCTCATGCTGGGCCACCAGGTCTGGCAAGTCCGCCAAGGTGCCGGTGAACACTCGCTGATTACGCGTGGTCCCCTGCTGCACCAACGCCGCCGGGGTACTCGCGGCACGCCCGTGGCGAATCAGCTCGGCACAGATGGTCGGCAAGCCCACCAACCCCATGTAGAACACCAAGGTCTGCGCCGGCGCCACCAGGTCATTCCACGGCAGGTTGCTGGTGCCGTCCTTGAGGTGCCCGGTGACGAAGCGCACCGACTGGGCATAGTCGCGGTGAGTCAGCGGAATGCCGCCATACGCCGAGCAGCCGCTGGCCGCGGTAATGCCCGGCACCACCTGGAACGGAATGCCATGCTCGGCCAGCTCTTCGATCTCTTCGCCACCCCGGCCGAAGATGAACGGGTCGCCACCCTTCAGGCGCAGCACCCGCTTGCCCTGCAGAGCCAGATTGACCAGCAGGCGGTTGATCTGGTCCTGCGGCACTGAATGATCAGCGCGGCGCTTGCCTACGTAGATACGCTCGGCATCACGACGACACATATCGATGATGGCAGGTGCGACCAGGCGGTCGTACAGCACCACGTCGGCCTGCTGCATCAGGCGCAAGGCACGGAAGGTCAGCAAGTCCGGATCACCCGGGCCTGCACCAACCAAGTACACCTCACCACCCTGCTGCACCGGTGCGCCGTCCACCATCGCCTGCAACAGACGTTCGGCTTCAGCACCCTGCCCGGCCAGCTGACGCTCGGCGATCGGCCCCTGGAACACAGTTTCCCAGAAGCCGCGACGCTGGTTGACGTCCGGGTACAGGGATTTGACCTTGTGCCGGAAGCGTGCAGCCAGCCCGGCCAGCTCACCATAGGCCGAAGGGATCCACGCCTCGAGCTTGGCTCGAATCAGGCGTGCCAGTACCGGGGCGTCACCGCCGCTGGAAACCGCAATTACCAGCGGCGAACGGTCCACGATCGCCGGGAAGATCACCGTACACAGGGCCGGCGCATCCACCACATTGACCGGCAGGCTAAGGGCCTGCGCATCGGCCGACACCTGGGCATTCAGCCCAGGGTCGTCAGTCGCCGCGATTACCAGCCGGCAACCGACCAGATCGGCTGCCTGATAGCCACGCACCAGCACCTCCCCGCCACCTTCCCGGGCCAACGCGGCCAACTGGCCGTCGACGTCCGGCGCCACCACGCGCAGCAAGCCGCCGGCATCGGCCAGCAGGCGCGCCTTGCGCAAGGCGATCTCACCGCCACCGACGACCAGCACGCGGCCACCCTGCAGCTTGTGGAACAGCGGCAGGTAATCCATTTAGCGGATGACCTCGACGCCGCCCATGTAAGGCTTCAGCACTTCCGGCACCAGGATCGAACCGTCGGCCTGCTGGTAGTTTTCCAGCACAGCAACCAGGGTACGGCCTACGGCCAGACCGGAGCCGTTGAGCGTGTGTACCAGCTCTGGCTTGCCGGTTTCCGGGTTGCGCCAGCGAGCCTGCATGCGGCGCGCCTGGAAGTCACCACAGTTGGAGCACGAGCTGATTTCGCGGTACTTGTCCTGGCTCGGCACCCACACTTCCAGGTCGTAGGTTTTCACCGCACCAAAGCCCATGTCGCCAGTGCACAGGGCCAGCACGCGGTATGGCAGCTCAAGCAACTGCAGCACGCGTTCGGCGTTGGCGGTCAGGCCTTCCAGGGCTTCCATCGACTTGGCCGGCTCTACCACCTGCACCATCTCGACTTTGTCGAACTGGTGCTGGCGAATCATGCCGCGGGTGTCACGGCCAGAAGCGCCGGCTTCGCTGCGGAAGCAAGGGGTATGGGCAACCAGTTTCAGCGGCAGCTGCTTGGCGTCGAGGATTTCACCCGCCACCAGGTTGGTCAGCGACACTTCGGCGGTCGGGATCAGGTAGAAGTCAGCCTCGCCTTCGCGGGTGATCTTGAACAGGTCTTCCTCGAACTTCGGCAACTGGCCAGTGCCCTGCAGCGCCGGCGCCTGCACCATGTACGGGGTGTAGTGTTCCTCGTAGCCATGCTCGCCGGTGTGCAGGTTGATCATGAACTGCGCCAGGGCGCGGTGCAGGCGGGCAACCGGACCACGCAGCACAGCAAAACGGGCGCCGGACAGCTTGGCAGCCGCTTCGAAGTCCAGGCCACCGCTGATTTCACCGAGGGCCACATGGTCCTTGATTTCGAAGTCGAACGCCTTCGGCGTGCCCCAACGGCGCACTTCGACGTTATCGTCTTCGCTGGCGCCAACCGGCACGCTGGCGTCCGGCAAGTTGGGAATGGTCAGCAGGATGCCATCCAGCTCGGCCTGAATGGCGTCCAGCTCAGCCTTGCCGGCAGCCAGTTCGTTGGCCATGCGCTCGACGTCCGCCATCAGCGGGGCGATGTCTTCGCCCTTGGCCTTGGCCTGGCCGATGGACTTGGAACGGGCGTTACGCTCAGCCTGCAGTTGTTCGGTGCGGGTCTGCACCGCCTTGCGGCGCTCTTCCAGTGATTCGATGCGCGCGACATCCAGGCTGAAGCCACGGGAGGCCAGGCGGTCCGCCACTTCCTGAAGTTGGCCGCGTAACAGTTTGGAATCGAGCATATCGTTCTCTCGTTATATGTAGGTGTTGGTTCAGAATCGGGTCAGGGACAGGCCAGCCCAGGTTGCGAGCAGCCCGCCCACCACGCTGATACTGGTATAGCCCAAGGCAAGGGGCACTTGCCCGCTTTCCATCAGGCGCACGGTATCGAGCGAGAAGGAGGAAAAGGTCGTCAGGCCACCGAGAAAGCCGACAATCAGGCCGGCGCGCAATTCGACCGGCGCCAGCGGCTTGTGCAAGAACAAGCCATAGAGCAAGCCGATCAGCAGGCAGCCAACCAGGTTGACCGCCAGCGTACCGGCATAGAAGTGCCGTGGCCAGTGGGCCGCCACCCAGTTGGTGGTAGCGAAGCGCAACAAGGTACCAGCAATACCACCGGCGCTGACTGCGGCGATGAGTGCAATCATGGTTTTCTCCGCTGGCGGGGGCTGTTGCGGTCGAGGTCAGCCAGGTGGCGCAGCTTCTCGCCAATTTTCAGTTCCAGGCCACGGGGCACCGGCTGATAGTACTGGCGCGGCTCCAGTTCATCGGGGAAGTAATCCTCTCCGGCGGCGTAGGCGTCGGGTTCATCATGGGCATAGCGGTACTCGTCGCCATAGCCCAACTGCTTCATCAGCTTGGTCGGGGCATTGCGCAAGTGCAACGGCACCTCCAGCGAACCGTGCTCGGCCGCTTCACGCAGGGCGGTCTTGAAGGCCACGTACACCGCGTTGCTCTTGGGTGCACAGGCAAGGTAGGTGATGGCCTGGGCCACCGCCAACTCGCCCTCGGGGCTACCAAGGCGCTCCTGCACATCCCAGGCTGCCAGGCACAGGCTAAGCGCACGCGGGTCGGCGTTGCCGATGTCCTCGCTGGCCATGCGCACCACGCGGCGGGCGATGTACAGCGGATCGCAGCCGCCGTCGAGCATGCGTGCAAACCAGTACAGGGCGCCATCGGGGTTGGAGCCACGCACCGACTTGTGCAGCGCGGAAATCTGGTCGTAGAACGCCTCGCCGCCTTTGTCGAAGCGGCGGCGACTGTCACCCAGCAGGCTCTGTAGCATCTCGACGTCGATCTCGCTGCCGTCTTCAGCCAGGTCCGAGGCGTTCTCGAGGAAGTTGAGCATGCGCCGGCCATCGCCGTCGGCAGCGGCCATCAGCATCTTGAAGGCGTCGTCGCCCACCCGCAGGTTGCGCTTGCCCAGGCCACGCTCTTCCGTCAGCGCACGGTTGACCAGCTTGCGCAGGGCCGCTTCGTCCAGGCTCTTGAGCACATACACCCGCGCCCGCGACAGCAGCGCGTTGTTCAGCTCGAACGACGGGTTTTCGGTGGTGGCACCGATGAACAGCAGCGTGCCGTCCTCGACATAGGGCAAAAAGGCGTCCTGCTGCGACTTGTTGAAGCGGTGCACCTCGTCAACGAACAGGATGGTGCGACGGCCATATTGGCCAGCCTGCTGTTTGGCCACCTCCACGGCCTGGCGGATCTCTTTCACCCCGGCCAGCACCGCCGACACCGTTTCGAAGTGCGCATCGCAGAACTGCGCCAGCAACCGCGCCAGCGTGGTCTTGCCGACCCCGGGCGGCCCCCAGAAGATCATCGAGTGCAGCGCACCTTGTTCCAGCGCTTCGCGCAGCGGTTTGCCGCGCGCCAGCAGGTGCTCCTGGCCGACGTACTCATCCAGGCTGGACGGGCGCAGACGGGCGGCCAGGGGCTGGGCGACGGGTTCGCTTCGAAACAGGTCCATGGCGAGCTCTGGTTACTCCTTGATCACGTCCGCGCCCTTGGGGATGTCGAACTTGAACTTGCTGTCCGGCACCGCCTGGTTGGCCTTGACGCCATTGAACAGGATGTTGGTGCGCTGGCCGACGCTGTCGATCAGCTGCATGTCATTGATCAGGCCTTTGCGGAACGACACGCGCAGCGAGTCGAACAAGGTGTCCTTGGTCTTTGGCTTGAGGGTGAAGTCCATTACTTCGCCCTGCTCCTTGGACGCGATATCAAAGCTCTGGCTGATCTTCGACACGTCCCCGGACAGCAACAGGGCCGGGGTCTGGTTCAGGCGCACGTCGAGCTTCTTGATGGTGGCCTGTTCCAGGTCCGGGTCCCACAGGGTGACGTTCTTGCCGTCCGACACCACCACCTGCTCCTGCGGTGCATCGGTGTGCCAGTAGAACAGGCCCGGGCGCTTGACCGTCATCTTGCCCGAGGTTTCCTGCAGGCTGGTGCCATCGGCGCCCAGGGTCAGCTGGGAGAAGTTGGCCTCGATGGCCTGCGACTTTTCCAGCAACTGGGTCAGGCGTTGTACGTCTTGCTCACCGGCATAAGCTGTAACCGAGCCCAGGGTAAGGGCAGAAACCAACAGCATGCGAATCGCGCGCATGGGAATCCTCATTGAGCGTTGAAAAGGCCGGGCGCCACCGTTGGCGCCCGGCAGGGTGTTCATCAATCGCGCGGGCCGCCCGGGGCTATCACTTCCCGCGAGCCGTTGCTGTTCATCGGGGTGACAACGCCGGCCATCTCCATCGACTCGATCATGCGCGCGGCACGGTTGTAGCCGATCTTCAGCTTGCGTTGCACGGCAGAAATGGAGGCGCGACGGCTCTCAAGCACGAATTGCACCGCTTCATCATACAGGGCGTCGGTTTCGGCATCGTCACCCTCGCCACCGCCGCCGCCGCCATCAAAGCCGCTACCGGCTTCTTCGACGCCGTTGAGGATGTCGTCGTTGTAGTCCGGGGCGCCACGCAGCTTCCACGCCTCGACCGTGCGGTGCACTTCGTCGTCGGACACGAATGCGCCGTGCACCCGGATAGGCAGGCTGGTGCCTGGCGGCATGTACAGCATGTCGCCATGGCCGAGCAGCTGTTCGGCACCGCCCTGGTCGATGATGGTACGCGAGTCGATCTTGCTCGACACCTGGAACGCCATACGGGTCGGGATGTTGGCCTTGATCAGGCCGGTGATCACGTCCACCGACGGGCGCTGGGTGGCGAGGATCAGGTGAATACCGGCCGCCCGAGCCTTCTGCGCGATACGGGCGATCAGCTCTTCGACCTTCTTGCCGACGATCATCATCATGTCGGCGAATTCGTCCACCACCACCACGATGGTCGGCAGGGTTTTCAGCGCAGGCGGCTCATCGTCCATGCTCTCACGGCGGTACAGCGGGTCATGGATGATTTCGCCAGCTTCCTGGGCGTCCTTGATCTTGCGGTTGAAACCGGCCAGGTTACGCACGCCCATGGCCGCCATCAGTTTGTAGCGCCGCTCCATTTCGGCCACGCTCCAGCGCAGGGCGTTGGCGGCGTCCTTCATGTCGGTGACCACCGGGCATAGCAGGTGCGGGATGCCTTCGTAGATGGACAGTTCAAGCATTTTCGGGTCGATCATGATCAGCCGCGCGTCTTCCGGGCTGGACTTGAACAGGATCGACAAAATCATCGCGTTCACACCTACCGACTTACCGGAGCCGGTTGTACCGGCCACCAACAGGTGCGGCATCTTGGCCAGGTCGGTGATCACCGGCTTGCCGCCAATGTCGTGGCCCAGCGCCAGCGTGACGGGCGATTTCTGCTCGTCGTACTGCGGCGTGGCCAGCACTTCGGAGAAGCGCACCATCTGGCGGTTTTCGTTGGGTATCTCGATACCCACCGTGGTCTTGCCAGGGATGACCTCGACCACTCGCACACTGGTCACGGCCAGCGAACGCGCCAGGTCCTTGGCCAGGTTGGCGATGCGGCTGACCTTCACGCCGGCGGCCGGCTGGATTTCGTAACGGGTAATCACCGGGCCGGGGTGGATCGAATCCACCGCCACTTCCACACCGAATTCCTTGAGCTTGATTTCCAGCAACTGGCCGACACCGGCCAGGGATTCTGGCGAATACTCGATCTTCTTCTGTTCGGCCGGGTCGAGGATGGAAATCGAGGGCAAGGTGCCCTCCACGGCGCTGTCGACAAACAGCGGCGCCTGCTTTTCCTTCATCGCCCGCTTGCTCGGCTCCGGCGCTCTGCTGGCGGCTGACGGCGGCACAATGGTGGGCGCTGCGTGCTGCTGGCGGGGCACCACGGTTTCACGCGGCGCCAACGCCTCAGGCGCCGTTTCACGTGGCGGCACAATCGGTTCGCGTGCAAGGGTTGGCTCACGTGGCTCGACCGGCTGAGCGGGTGGCTCTTCACGCTTGAGGATGCGCTCGCGCAGTGACGGCTTGGCCGGCTCACGCTTCTCGGCAGCCATCGGCGCGGCCTTGAACACCGGTTCGTCCTCGCGCAGCTGTGCCTCGAGGCGCTTGCGCTCGTTGCGCGCTTCCCACCAGCGGGTAGCAGCCCCTTGCACCAGTTCGAACAGGTCGAGGGTGATCTTGCCGGTCAGGTCCATCACCTTGAACCACGACAGGTCGGTGAAGACGGTCAGGCCGAACAGGAACAGGGCAATGAACATCAACGTGCTGCCCTGCACGTTCAGCAGGTTGCGCGCCAGGTCGCCCAGGCTTTCGCCCAGTGCGCCACCGGCAGAGAACGGCAGGCTGGCGGGCGGGTGGAAGTGGATATGCGCCAGCGCCGCCCCCGACAGCACCAGGAACACCAGGCCAATCAGCCGCCAGGAGAACAGCCAGCCACTCCAGTCCCACGGCTGGTGGCGTTCGCGGAAAATCTGCCAGGTCTTGACCGCCAGCAGCAGCGGAAAAATATAGGCGAAGTAACCCAGCACCATGAACAGGATGTCGGCGAAATAGGCACCGGCACGCCCGGCCGCATTCTGCACCTGGTCGACGTTGCTGGTGTGGCTGAAGCCCGGGTCCGACGTATCGTAGGTCAGCAGCGCCATCCACAGGTACAGGCACAGAGCGCCGACAGCGATCAACGCACCTTCCTTGAGGCGATAATGCAGCTGCTGCCGCCACAGTGGCACAGGCAATGGAGCTGGAGTTGCGGTGGATTTCTTCAAAACGCGTCTATTCCTGCGCGTGGTGCGCGTCCAATAGTGATCGGCCGCTGCGCGACCAACGAACCACTACTTTTAACATTACTGCCCGCCAGCCGCCATGGCGGCACGCCGTATGGGGGTTTGGCCGGGGGCGAATTCCTATAGCTGCAATTTGAGCATGCATTTTCTTTTGTGACAAAGGCTTATGCTGTGTTTTTGCACAGGTGTGACAGCAAATGTAGCGGATGGTGCCTGCGGCTGGATGAATGTGTAGGAAATTGCCCTGAATTGCCGCAAAACTGCCTCACCTCGCTGTAGGGGTAGCCTTTTGCAGGTTACCGCGCTGGTTTGAGGCCCCCAAAGAGATTGACCCCGCTTTTCTCCCAAGCCATGCTGCCCTCTCCCCTCCCCCACCGCACGATAGACCATGCTCACCTGGCTGACCCGCGACTCGCTGACCTTCCCGCCCCTGGAAAAGGCGCTGCACGACCCCAACGGCCTACTGGCCGCCGGCGGCGACCTGAGCCCCGAGCGCCTGGTGCAGGCGTATCGCCATGGCTGCTTCCCGTGGTACCAGGACGGCCAGCCGATCCTGTGGTGGTCACCCGACCCGCGCACGGTGTTGTTGCCCGACCAGTTGCATGTGTCACGCTCGCTGGCCAAGCTGATACGCAAAGGCCGTTACCAGGTCAGCTTCGACACCGACTTCCCGGCCGTGATCGCCGCCTGCGCCGCGCCTCGCGACTACGCTGACGGCACCTGGATCACCGACACCATGCGCAACGCCTACTGCGAGCTGCACCGCCGTGGCATCGCTCATTCGGTTGAAGTTCGCCAGGACGGCGAACTGGTCGGGGGCCTGTACGGTCTGGCCATGGGCCAGCTGTTCTTTGGCGAATCGATGTTCAGCCGCGCCGACAACGCCTCCAAGGTCGGTTTCGTGACCTTGGTCAATCACCTGCGAGACGCCGGCTTCGTGCTTATCGACTGCCAGATGCCGACCAACCACTTGCACAGCCTGGGCGCCCATGCCATCAGCCGTGCCGAGTTCGCCAGCTACCTGGCACGCCACCTTGACCAGCCCAACAGTGCTTCATGGGTTGCCTAGGCGAGTTCCCGTAGCTGGCTTACACTTAAAACAACGTCTCACCGAAGGGGTCGATCATGACAGAGTTGGCGCGGTTGAAGTTCTATGCCACTCAGCCCCATTCCTGCAGCTACCTGCCGGAGGAGCAAGCGACCACGCTGTTCCTCGACCCCAGCCAGCCGATGGACGTGCACGTGTACGCCGATTTGTCGGAAATGGGCTTTCGCCGCAGTGGCGACCACCTGTACCGCCCACACTGCCAGAACTGCAACGCCTGCGTGCCGGCGCGCATCCCGGCGGCGCGCTTCATCCCCAACCGCCAGCAGCGTCGCATACTCAAACGTAACGCCGACCTGACCGTAACCGCAGCGCGCCCGGCGTTCAAGGAAGAGTACTTCGAGCTGTACCGGCGCTATATCGAAACGCGCCACGCCGATGGCGACATGTACCCGCCCAGCCGCGATCAGTTTTCCACCTTCCTGGTACGCGACCTGCCGTTCTGCTGGTTCTACGAGTTTCGCCTGGAAGGCCGGTTGATGGCGGTGGCAGTGTGCGACCTGCTGCCCAATGGCCTGTCGGCGGTGTACACCTTCTACGAGCCGGACGAGGAGCGCCGCAGCCTTGGCCGTTTCGCCATTCTCTGGCAGATCACCGAAGCGCTGCGCCAGAACCTGGAGGCGGTTTACCTGGGCTACTGGATCAAGAACTGCAAGAAGATGAACTACAAGACGCAGTACCGACCTATCGAGCTGCTGATAAACCAGCGCTGGGTCACCCTCAACTGAAAGCATTGGCTTGACACGCAGTTTTCCGGCATAATCCACGCCACTTTTTTGCCCGGTGCGGATATGCGTCGGGCTAACACTGGATCCGAGGGCTCAACTGCATGTCGAAAGAAGACAGCTTCGAAATGGAAGGTACTGTCGTCGACACCCTGCCCAACACCATGTTCCGCGTGGAGTTGGAAAACGGGCACGTCGTAACCGCGCACATCTCCGGAAAGATGCGCAAGAACTACATCCGTATTCTCACTGGCGACAAGGTCCGCGTCGAACTGACGCCGTACGACCTGAGCAAGGGCCGCATCACCTACCGTGCGCGCTAAGCTCAAGCCATGAAAAAGCCCGGCCAGGTGCCGGGCTTTTTTGTGCCTTAAGAAATTGCAAGGGGCTGCAGGCAGCCCCTGCACATCACGCGACCTCAGCCGTGGTTTCGAAGTCGAACACCAGCTCGCCATCGCGCAGGTCGACATGCACCACGCCACCATGCTCGGCCAGCTCGCCAAACAGGATCTCCTCGGCCAGCGGCCGCTTGATCTTGTCCTGGATCAGCCGCGCCATTGGCCGCGCGCCCATCTGCACGTCATAGCCCGAAACCGCCAGCCAACCGCGCGCTTCATCGCTGACTTCCAGCAGCACACGCTTGTCTTCCAGCTGCGCCTGCAATTCGATAAGGAACTTGTCGACGATGCTTTTGATCGTCTCCGTGCTCAGGCGGCCAAACTGGATGATGGTATCCAGACGGTTGCGGAACTCTGGCGTGAAGCTCTTGCGGATCACTTCCATGGCATCGGACGCGTGGTCCTGATGAGTGAAGCCGATCGACGCCCGCGCCGCGGTTTCTGCACCGGCGTTGGTGGTCATGATCAGGATCACGTTACGGAAGTCGGCCTTGCGCCCGTTGTTGTCGGTCAGGGTACCGTGGTCCATCACCTGCAGCAGCAGATTGAAGACTTCCGGGTGGGCCTTCTCGATTTCGTCGAGCAACAATACGCAGTGCGGCTGCTTGGTGATCGCCTCGGTCAACAAGCCACCCTGGTCGAAACCGACATAACCCGGAGGCGCACCAATCAAACGCGACACGGTGTGGCGCTCCATGTACTCAGACATGTCGAAACGCACCAACTCCACACCCAGCGCCTTGGCCAATTGCCGCGCCGCTTCGGTCTTGCCGACGCCGGTAGGACCGGCGAACAGGAACGAACCCACCGGCTTGTCTGGCGACTTGAGGCCGGCACGGGACAACTTGATCGCGGTGGCCAGCGAGTCGATTGCCTGGTCCTGGCCAAACACGGTCAGTTTCAGGTCGCGCTCGAGGTTGCGCAGCAGCTCCTTGTCGGAACTGGTGACGTGCTTCGGCGGAATTCGCGCAATCTTGGCGACGATGTCCTCCACTTGCGGCACATCGATGCGCTTGACGCGACTGGCTTCTGGCTGCAGGCGCTGGTAGGCGCCAGCCTCGTCGATCACATCGATGGCCTTGTCAGGCATGTGCCGGTCATTGATGTAGCGCGAAGCCAGTTCGGCAGCGGCGCGCAGGGCTTCGTCGCTGTACTCGATGTTGTGGTGGCTTTCGAAACGCCCTTTCAGGCCGCGCAGAATGCCCACGGTGTCTTCGACCGATGGCTCGCTGACATCCACCTTCTGGAAGCGGCGCGCCAGGGCACGATCCTTCTCGAAGATGCCGCGAAATTCCTGGAACGTGGTCGAACCGATGCAGCGGATTTCACCCGACGACAGCAGCGGCTTGAGCAGATTGGAAGCATCCATCACCCCGCCCGACGCCGCACCGGCACCGATGATGGTGTGAATTTCGTCGATGAACAGGATGGCCTGCGGACGCTTGCGCAGCTCACCGAGCAGCGCCTTGAAGCGCTTCTCGAAGTCACCACGGTATTTGGTACCGGCCAGCAACGCGCCCAGATCGAGGGAGTACACCACGCTCTGCGCCAGCAGGTCAGGCACCTGACCATCGACGATGCGCTTGGCCAGGCCTTCGGCGATGGCCGTCTTGCCCACGCCTGCCTCACCCACCAGCAGCGGGTTGTTCTTGCGCCGACGAGCGAGGATTTGTGCCACGCGCTCCACTTCCTGCTCGCGACCGACCAGCGGGTCGATACGGCCGGCACGGGCCAGTTCGTTCAGGTTGCTGGCGTAGGCGTCCAGCGGGTTGCTCGAAGAGGAGGTTTCGCCACCCTCATCGTCCTGCATGTCCTGCTCGCTTTCAGACTGTGCACCATGCCCTGGCACCTTGGAGATGCCATGGGCGATGTAGTTGACCACGTCGATACGGGCCACGCTCTGCTGCTTGAGCAGGAACACGGCCTGGCTTTCCTGTTCGCTGAAAATCGCCACCAGCACATTGGCGCCGGTCACTTCGCGCTTGCCAGAGCTTTGCACGTGGAACACGGCACGCTGCAGCACGCGCTGGAAGCCCAGGGTCGGCTGGGTTTCACGATCTTCGTCGTTGACAGGGATCAACGGCGTGGTGGAATCGATGAACTCTTGCAGGTCATGCTTGAGCTTGTCGAGATTGGCGCCACAGGCGCGCAGAACGGTCGCGGCAGCCTCATTGTCAAGGAGTGCCAGCAGCAGATGTTCGACGGTCATGAACTCATGACGCTTCGAACGGGCCTCCTTGAAGGCAAGATTGAGGGTGACTTCGAGCTCGCGGTTTAACATAGCTTCACCTCATACCCAAGTGGTCGGCGATTAACCGTCCTTCTCGATTTCACAGAGTAGCGGATGCTGGCTTTCCCTGGCGTATTGGTTGACCTGCATAGCCTTTGTTTCGGCGATGTCACGGGTAAACAATCCGCACACTGCCCGCCCCTCGGTATGGACGGTCAGCATGATCTTGGTCGCCAGCTCGCGGTTCAGACTGAAGAACGTCTCGAGCACTTCGACGACGAAATCCATTGGCGTGTAGTCATCGTTGAACAAAACCACCTTGTACATCGGTGGCGCCTGCAGGATCGGCTTGGCTTCCTGAACTGCAAGACCTGAGCCGTCGTCCTCATTCGATTGCGGGCGATCCTGATTGAATGTTAGTCGAATCTCACTAGGTGCATGCATGGAAAGAATTTCATCATGAGCGTCAGGTTAAGGTTGCAGGTTGACTGCACAGGCCACCGCCAGCGCAGGCGCCGCGTGACCTTGACTATCGGCAAAACGGTGTTACAACCAATAAGAACCCACCGTGGTCGATAAAGATCCGCGCAGTCAACCAGATTTTTCGCAAGGTTCGTATGCGGATGAAGTGGATGATACTCCAGTGATGGAGTCCTTTGCAGAGGGACATAGGGATGGCAAGCGGTAAAGTCAAGTGGTTCAACAATGCCAAGGGCTATGGATTCATCAATGAGGAAGGTAAATCCGATGACCTGTTCGCCCATTATTCCGCCATCCGAATGGACGGATACAAGACCCTGAAAGCTGGCCAGGCCGTGATATTCGACATCGTCCAGGGCCCCAAAGGCTTGCACGCCGTCGAAATCAAAGATGCCGCGGCCGCTGCGGCAGAGGCTGCCAGAACCCTGGGCGAGCCGCAAAGCGAAACTGCAAAAGCCTGACTGCCTGCGCTGTGCCGATAGACGAAAAAACCGGCCGCCTCTTTACGGGAGGCGACCGGTTTTCTGTTGCCTTACATGTGTTTGATCATTTCATCGCCAAAGCCTGAGCTGCTTACCAGCTTGGCGCCCTCCATCAGCCGCTCGAAATCGTAGGTCACGGTCTTGGCCGCAATGGCGCCATTGGTGCCCTTGATGATCAGGTCGGCGGCTTCGGTCCACCCCATGTGGCGCAGCATCATCTCTGCCGAGAGGATCACCGAGCCCGGGTTGACCTTGTCCTGCCCGGCATACTTGGGCGCAGTGCCGTGAGTGGCCTCGAACATGGCCACGGTGTCGGACAGATTGGCGCCCGGGGCAATGCCGATACCGCCCACTTCTGCCGCCAGGGCATCGGACAGGTAGTCACCATTGAGGTTGAGGGTGGCGATCACGTCGTACTCCGCCGGGCGCAGCAGGATCTGCTGCAGCATGGCGTCGGCGATGGCGTCCTTGACGATGACCTCGCGACCGGTCTTGGGGTTCTTGAACTTCATCCAAGGGCCGCCATCGAGCAGTTGAGCACCGAACTCGTCACGCGCCACCTCGTACCCCCAGTCCTTGAAGGCACCCTCGGTGAATTTCATGATGTTGCCCTTGTGCACCAGGGTCAGTGATTCGCGGTCGTTATCCACCACATATTGCAGGGCCTTGCGCACCAGACGCTTGGTACCTTCCTTCGACACCGGCTTGACGCCGATACCGCAATCCTGGTCGAAGCGGATCTTGGTGACCCCCATTTCCTCCTTGAGAAACTTGATCACCTTGTTCGCCTCGGGCGAGCCGGCCTTCCACTCGATGCCGGCATAGATGTCTTCGGAGTTCTCGCGGAATATCACCATGTCGACGTCGCCAGGCTTTTTCACCGGGCTCGGTACACCCTGGAACCACAGCACCGGCCGCAGGCACACATACAGGTCCAGTTGCTGGCGCAGGGCCACGTTGAGCGAGCGGATGCCGCCACCGACCGGTGTGGTCAGCGGGCCCTTGATCGATACCACGTAATCACGCACGGCATCGAGGGTTTCCTGCGGCAGCCAGGTATCCTGGTCATACACCTGGGTGGCTTTCTCGCCAGCGTACACCTCCATCCAGGCAATCTTGCGCTTGCCACCGTAGGCCTTCTCCACGGCGGCATCGACCACCTTGATCATTACCGGCGAAACATCGACGCCGATCCCGTCGCCTTCAATGTAAGGAATGATCGGATTATCAGGCACGTTAAGCGAATGATCTGCATTGACGGTGATCTTGGTGCCGTCGGTCGGAACCTTGATTTTCTGGTATCCCATGCTTGCACTACTCCGCTGTCTGGTGTGGTTTGGACATCGTGCGATCCACTGAGCCTAAACCACATCTGCCGACCTGCAAGGCATGCGACAACCCGCCGCATTGCCGCTTAGTCTTTGGTCTTATAAATGGGCCGATATCACTTGGCCTTGCTGATTAGCCCGAATGGTTTGGTATACTCCGCCGCGACCGAAGGGTCATCGGGGCGAATCCCAGGAAAATGCGGACCGCCCTAGGCCATGAATGGCCATAAAGCCTGGGTTGTTACCGCAGCTCAGCACTTGACGCTCGACTGATGCATCCACCATCACCGCTCGCAGCCTCTCGACTTTCCGCTCATGGCGCTGCCAGGGCGATGCGCCTACCCTGCGCACCACGAGACTCGAGCACGCTCAGCACACAGAGAGTTAACCCGCATGCCCACCCGTTCCAAGATCATCTATACCTTCACCGACGAAGCCCCCGCCCTCGCCACTTACTCGCTGCTGCCGATCATCGAAGCGTTCACCGCTTCGGCTGACATCGCTGTCGAAACTCGCGACATCTCCCTGGCTGGCCGTATCCTTGCCGCCTTCCCGGAGCAACTGGGCGCAGAGAAGCAAGTAGGCGATCACCTGGCGGAACTGGGCCAGCTGGCTACCACCCCTGAAGCCAACATCATCAAGCTGCCGAACATCAGCGCCTCGGTACCGCAGCTCAAAGCCGCGATCAAGGAACTGCAAGGCAAGGGCTTCAACATCCCTGACTACGCCGACGAGCCGGCCACCGCGGAAGAAAAAGAATCCCGTGCCCGCTACGACCGCATCAAGGGTTCCGCCGTGAACCCGGTGCTGCGCGAAGGCAACTCCGACCGCCGCGCGCCGCTGTCGGTCAAGAACTACGCCCGCAAGCACCCACACAAGATGGGCGCCTGGGCCGCTGACTCCAAGTCGCACGTTGCCCACATGACCCAGGGCGACTTCTACGGCAGCGAAAAAGCCGCACTGATCGAAGCTGACGACAGCCTGCGCATCGAGCTGGTCAGCAAAGACGGCAGCACCACCGTGCTGAAAGAAAAGACCGCCGTCAAAGCCGCCGAAGTCATCGACTGCGCCACCATGAGCCGCAAGGCCCTGAAAGCCTTCATCGCCGAGCAGATCGCCGATGCCAAGGCCGCTGGCGTGCTGCTGTCGGTGCACCTGAAAGCCACCATGATGAAGGTCTCCGACCCGATCATGTTCGGCGTCATCGTCGAAGAATTCTACAACGACGTGCTGACCAAGCACGCCGCTGCCCTGGCCGAAGTAGGCTTCAACGCCAACAACGGTATCGGCGACCTGTACGCCCGTATCAAGGACCTGCCCGCCGACAAGCAGGCCGAGATCGAAGCCGACATCCAGGCCCTGTATGCCGAGCGCCCGGCCCTGGCCATGGTCAACTCCGACAAAGGCATCACCAACCTGCACGTGCCGAGCGACGTGATCGTCGACGCCTCGATGCCGGCCATGATCCGTGACTCGGGCAAGATGTGGAACACCGCAGGCGAACTGCAAGACGCCAAGGCCGTGATCCCGGACCGCTGCTACGCCGGCATCTACCAGGCCACCATCGAAGACTGCAAGGTCAACGGTGCCTTCGATCCGACCACCATGGGCAGCGTGCCGAACGTTGGCCTGATGGCGCAGAAAGCCGAAGAGTATGGTTCCCACGACAAGACCTTCCAGATCAAGGCTGACGGCGTGGTTCGCGTAGTCGATGGCAAGGGCAACGTCGTGCTGGAGCAGAACGTCGAAGCCGGTGACATCTTCCGTATGTGCCAGACCAAGGACGCGCCGATCCAGGACTGGGTCAAGCTGGCCGTCAACCGTGCCCGCCTGAGCAACACCCCGGCGGTGTTCTGGCTGGACCCGGCTCGCGCCCACGACGGCGTCATGATCGAGAAGGTGCAGCAGTACCTGAAAGATCACGACACCACCGGCCTGGACATCCGCATCCTGGCACCGGTCGACGCCATCAAGTTCTCCCTGGCCCGCATCCGCGAAGGCAAGGACACCATCTCGGTGACCGGCAACGTGCTGCGTGACTACCTGACCGACCTGTTCCCGATCATGGAACTGGGCACCAGCGCCAAGATGCTGTCGATCGTGCCGCTGATGAACGGCGGTGGCCTGTTCGAAACCGGCGCCGGTGGTTCGGCTCCGAAGCACGTGCAGCAGCTGGTTGAAGAAAACTTCCTGCGTTGGGACTCGCTGGGTGAATTCCTGGCCCTGGCCGCTTCCCTGGAGCACCTGGGCAACACCTACGACAACCCGCGCGCCAAGGTTCTGGCCAACACCCTGGACCAGGCTACCGGCAAGTTCCTCGACACCAACAAGTCGCCGTCGCGCAAAGTCGGCGGTATCGACAACCGCGGCAGCCACTTCTACCTGACCCTGTACTGGGCCGAAGCCCTGGCTGCTCAGACGGACGACGCTGCCCTGCAGGCACGCTTCGCACCACTGGCAAAAACCCTGGCCGAGAACGAAGCGACCATCGTCGCCGAGCTCAACGCCGTTCAGGGCAAGCCAGCCGACATCGGCGGCTACTACGCCCCGGATGCCGAGCTGACCGCCAAGGTGATGCGCCCAAGCCAGACCCTGAACAGCGCCATCGCTGCCCTGTAAGGTTCGCTTGAAGTAACAGCTCAAACCCCGGCCACGCACCGGGGTTTGTGCTTTCTGGATTGGGGCCGCTGCGCAGCCCTTCGCGGGCTTGCCCGCTCCCACAGGAAAGGTGCTGTCAGCAAGACCTGCACTGCACCTTTGGGAGCGGGCGAGCCCGCGAAGGACCGCAAGGCGGTCCCGGCAATCTGAAAGGACATGGCAAATGACCTGGCAACCCCACATCACCGTCGCCACCATCGTCGAGCACGAAGGCAAGTTCCTCTTCGTCGAGGAATTCAAAGCCAACCAGCACGTCTTCAACCAGCCTGCCGGCCACCTCGAGCCCAACGAGACCCTGCCCCAGGCCGCCCTGCGCGAAACCCTGGAAGAAACGGCCTGGGAAGTCGAGCTGACCGGCGTGGTCGGCATCTACCTGTACACCGCCCCCAGCAACGGCGTGACCTACCAGCGCGTCTGCTTCGCCGCCCGCCCCGTGCACCATCACGCCGACCTGGCCCTGGACAGCGACATCCTCCGCGCCGTGTGGCTGACCCGCGACGAACTGCTGGCCGACCCGACTCGCTGGCGCAGCGAGCTGGTGCCACGCTGCCTTGATGACTACCTCAAAGGCCCGCTGCACAGCCTCGACCTGCTACGCGACTGACGCGGCTCCGCAGGTTTGATAGAATCGGCGTTTTTCCCCCTTGATACACACCGGTACCCATGACCAGCCCAGCACTTAAAGACCCCGCCAAGACCCGCGTCATCGTCGGCATGTCCGGCGGCGTGGACTCTTCCGTCTCAGCCCTTCTGCTCATCGAGCAGGGCTACCAGGTGGAAGGGCTGTTCATGAAGAACTGGGAAGAAGACGACGGCACCGAATACTGCACCGCCCGTGAAGACCTGGCCGACGCCCAGGCCGTGTGCGACCGCATCGGCATCAAGCTGCACACCGCCAACTTCGCCGCCGAATACTGGGACAACGTGTTCGAGCACTTCCTTGACGAATACAAGGCTGGCCGCACACCCAACCCCGACATCCTCTGCAACCGCGAAATCAAGTTCAAGGCGTTCCTCGACTATGCCCTGTCGCTGGGTGCCGACCTGATCGCCACCGGCCACTACGTGCGCCGCCGCGACACCGGCACGCTCACCGAACTGCTCAAGGGCCTGGACCCGAACAAGGACCAGAGCTACTTCCTGCACGCCGTCGGCGGCAAGGAAATTGCCCGCACCCTGTTCCCGGTCGGCGAACTGGAAAAGCCCGAAGTGCGCGCCATCGCCGAAAAACACGGCCTGGCCACCGCCAAGAAGAAAGATTCCACCGGCATCTGCTTCATTGGCGAGCGCCGCTTCAGCGACTTCCTCAAGCAGTACCTGCCGGCCCAGCCGGGCGACATTGAAACCACCGAAGGTGAAGTGATCGGCCGTCACCACGGCCTGATGTACCACACCATCGGCCAGCGCCAGGGCCTGGGCATTGGCGGCCTGAAGGATGCCAGTGACGAGCCGTGGTACGTGCTGCACAAGGACCTGGCCCGCAACGTGCTGGTGGTCGGCCAGGGCAACGAGCACCCATGGCTGTTCTCCCGCGCCCTGCTGGCCTCGGAGATTTTCTGGGTCAACCCGGTCGACCTCGGCAGCCCACGGCAGTTGACTGCCAAGGTGCGCTACCGCCAGAGCGACCAGCGATGCACCCTGGAACGCACCGCCAGCGGCTACCGCGCCGTGTTCGACGAGCCTCAGCGCGCCGTGACGCCGGGCCAGTCCGTGGTGTTCTACGACGGCGAAGTGTGCCTGGGCGGCGGCGTGATCGAGGCTGCCGAGCCGTGGAGCCCGCGCGCATGAGCAACCTGCAGGAGCAGCTGATCGCGTTGGGTGGTGTGTTCCAGGCCGCCGTGCTTGTCGACCGCATCGCCCGCACCGGCCAGGCCAGTGAAGCCAATATCGGCTGCATGCTGGGCAGCCTGCTGGTGCGCGACCCCAAGGACACCCTGGAGGTGTTCGGCGGTGACGACCTGAACCTGCGCGACGGCTACCGAGCGCTGATCGGCGCCCTCGAGCGCGACCCCAACAGCCTGCAACGCGAGCCGCTGCGCTACGCCCTGTCGATGCTGGGCCTGGAGCGCCAGCTGAACAAGCGTGGCGACCTGCTGGACACCATCGGCAACCGCCTGCCGCAAATCCAGTCGCAGGCCGAGCATTTCGGCCTGGTTCACGAAAACGTCATCGCTTCCAGTGGAGCCTTGTACCAGGACACGCTGAGTACCTTGCGCCAGCGCATCCAGGTGCACGGCGACATGCGCTTCCTGCAGCAGCCCAACAACGCCTCGAAGATCCGCGCCCTGCTGCTGGCCGGCATCCGCGCCGCGCGACTGTGGCGGCAGCTGGGCGGGCACCGCTGGCAGCTGGTGTTCAGCCGGCGCAAGTTGCTGAACGAACTGTATGACATGATGCGCAGCCCCAACTGACGGGCTGGGCTGCCCTTTGTGGGAGCGGGCGTGCCCGCGAAGCAGGCGACGCGGTGTATGGCACCGGCTACGCCGGTGTTGGCGGGCATGCCCGCTCCCACAGGGTCTGCCACCAGATCCAAATTGGGCCGACCTTTGGTCAGCCACCCGACCCAGGCGCATTTTTCATGTATGATATGCGCCCTTCCAAAAGCCTGACTGTCCGAGAACACCCCATGCAGCTTTCTTCGCTCACTGCGGTTTCCCCTGTAGACGGCCGTTATGCCGGCAAAACCCAGGCCTTGCGCCCCATTTTCAGCGAATTCGGCCTGATCCGTTTCCGCGCCCTGGTCGAAGTGCGCTGGCTGCAGCGCCTGGCCGCCCACCCGCAAATCGGCGAAGTGCCGGCGTTCTCCGCCGAAGCCAACGCCCTGCTGGACAGCCTGGCCACCGATTTCAAGCTGGAGCACGCCGAGCGCGTCAAGGAAATCGAGCGCACCACCAACCACGACGTCAAGGCCATTGAATACCTGCTCAAGGAGCAGGCCGCCAAGCTGCCTGAGCTGGCCAAGGTCAGCGAGTTCATCCACTTCGCCTGCACCAGCGAGGACATCAACAACCTGTCCCACGCCCTGATGCTGCGCGCCGGCCGTGACGAAGTGCTGCTGCCGCTGATGCGCCAGGTCGCCGACGCCATCCGCGCCCTGGCCCACGCCCACGCCGAAGTGCCAATGCTGTCGCGCACCCACGGCCAGCCGGCTTCGCCGACCACCCTGGGTAAAGAGCTGGCCAACGTCGTGTATCGCCTGGAGCGCCAGATCGCACAAGTTGCCGCCGTGCCGCTGCTGGGCAAGATCAACGGCGCCGTGGGCAACTACAACGCCCACCTGTCGGCCTACTCGCAGATCGACTGGGAAGAGAACGCCCGCGCCTTCATCGAAGACGAGCTGGGCCTGCAGTTCAACCCGTACACCACCCAGATCGAGCCGCACGACTACATCGCCGAGCTGTTCGACGCCATCGCCCGCTTCAACACCATCCTGATCGACTTCGACCGTGATGTGTGGGGCTACATTTCGCTGGGTTACTTCAAGCAGAAGACCGTCGCCGGCGAAATCGGCTCGTCGACCATGCCGCACAAGGTCAACCCGATCGACTTCGAAAACTCCGAAGGCAACCTGGGTATCGCCAACGCGCTGTTCCAGCACCTGGCCAGCAAGCTGCCGATCTCGCGCTGGCAGCGTGACCTGACCGACTCCACCGTGCTGCGCAACCTGGGCGTGGGCTTTGCCCACAGCGTCATCGCCTTCGAGGCCAGCCTGAAAGGCATCGGCAAGCTGGAAGTCAACGAAGCTCGCATCGCCGCCGACCTGGACGCCTGCTGGGAAGTACTGGCCGAGCCGATCCAGACCGTGATGCGCCGCTTCAACATCGAAAACCCCTACGAGAAGCTCAAAGAGCTGACCCGTGGCAAGGGCATCACCCCAGAAGCGCTGCTGACCTTCATCGACGGCCTGGACATGCCAGCCGAAGCCAAGGCCGAGCTCAAGCAGCTGACCCCCGCTACCTACATCGGTAACGCGGCAGCCCAGGCCAAACGCATCTAAGCTGAGCGTCGCGTACAACGCCCGGCCTGGCCGGGCGTTTTTATTCCCGTACGAAAATTACGTTTTTTCAATAGGTTGAACATGAATCCTGATACTCCACTGCAGCTGCTCGGCGGCATCTCGGCCCGCGAATTCATGCGCGACTACTGGCAGAAGAAGCCGCTGCTGGTACGCCAGGCCTTCCCGGACTTCATCAGCCCGATCGACCCCGACGAGCTCGCCGGCCTGGCCCTGGAAGACGAAGTCGAGTCGCGTATCGTGTTGGAGCACGGCGCACACCCGTGGGAGCTGCGCCGCGGCCCGTTCAACGAAGACACCTTCGCCGAACTGCCGGAAAAAGACTGGACCCTGCTGGTACAGGCCGTTGACCAGTTCGTTCCGGAAGTGGCCGAACTGCTGGAAAACTTCCGCTTCCTGCCCAGCTGGCGTATCGATGACGTGATGATCAGCTTCGCCGCCCCGGGTGGCAGCGTCGGCCCGCACTTCGACAACTACGATGTGTTCCTGCTGCAAGGCCACGGCCAGCGCAACTGGAAGATCGGCCAGATGTGCAGCAGTGACAGCCCACTGCTGGAGCACGCCGACCTGCGTATCCTGGCCGAGTTCGAGCAGAGCGGCGAGTGGACCCTGGAGCCCGGCGACATGCTCTACCTGCCACCGCGCCTGGCCCACTACGGTGTGGCCGTGGATGACTGCCTGACCTACTCGGTCGGCTTCCGCGCACCGAGCGCTGCCGAAGTGCTGACCCACTTCACCGACTTCCTCGGCCAGTTCCTGCCCGACGAAGAGCGCTACAGCGACGCCGACGCCCAGCCAGTCAGCGACCCGCACCAGATCCAGCACGATGCCCTCGACCGCCTCAAGGCGCTGCTCGACAAGCACATGGGCGACAAGGACCTGCTGCTGACCTGGTTCGGCCAGTTCATGACCGAGCCGCGCTACCCCGAGCAGATCGTTGGCGAAGAGCTGAGCGAGGAAGAGCTGATCAATGCCCTTGAGCAAGGCGCCATCCTGATCCGCAACCCCAGCGCACGCCTGGCCTGGTCCGAGTTCGAAGACGACCTGCTACTGTTCGCCAGCGGCCGTAGTTGCCCACTGCCTGGCAAACTGCGAGAGCTGCTGAAGCTGGTATGTGCGGCCGACGCCCTGCACATCGATAACCTGGCCGAGTGGCTGCAGGATGAGGATGGCCTGATGCTGGTACAGCAGCTGGTCAAACAAGGGAGCCTGGGATTCGCCAATGAATAAGATCAGCGTTCGCCTCGCCGATTGGCACAAAGACAACGCCGACATCCGCCGTATCCGTGAAGCCGTGTTCGTCGCCGAGCAGCACATTCCGCCAGAGCTCGAGTTCGATTCGGAAGACCAGGACGCCCTGCACTTCCTGGCCCTGGAAGGCGACTATCCGATCGGTACTGCGCGCCTGCTGGCCGACGGCACCATCGGGCGCATCTCGGTGCTCAAGGACTGGCGCGGCCTGAAGGTGGGCGATGCGTTGGTCAATGCGGTCATCGTCGAAGCGCAGAACCGCGACCTGAAACAGCAGATGCTCAGCGCCCAGGTGCACGCCACGCCGTTCTATGAGCGGCTGGGCTTTCGCGTAGTCAGCGAGGAATTCCTCGAAGCTGGCATTCCGCATGTCGACATGGTGCGCGACTCGCGCGCCTGATCCATAACCTGCACTGGCCGCTTCGCGGGTAAACCCGCTCCTACAAGCACCGCGCTTCTGTAGGAGCGGGTTCACCCGCGAAGAGGCCGGCACAGGCGATATACATCCCCGCTGACAAAAAACCTGTACATCCATCCAGATAAAACTTGCCTCTGCGCCCCCGCTTGCGCATCCTATGGCCCACCACCCCGATGAAGCGTCCCGGCCATGCGCCTGTTCCTCTGTGAAAAACCCTCCCAGGCAAAAGACATCGCCAAAGTGCTCGGCGCCAACCGCAAAGGCGACGGCTGCTGGCAAGGCACCGACATCTGCGTAACCTGGTGCATCGGCCACCTGCTGGAAACTGCCCCGCCCGACAGCTACGACGAACGTTACAAGCGCTGGAACCTGGCCGACCTGCCGATCATTCCAGACAAGTGGAAGATGCTGGTAAAGCCCAAGACCGCCAGCCAGTTCAAGGCGGTCAAGCGCCTGCTCGGTGAAGCGCGGGAGCTGGTGATTGCCACCGACGCCGACCGCGAAGGCGAAATGATTGCCCGCGAGCTGGTCGAGCATTGCCGCTACCGCGGCCCGGTGCAGCGCCTGTGGCTGTCGGCACTGGACGACACCTCCATCCGCAAGGCCCTGGCACGCCTGCTGCCAGGCCACGAGACGTTCAACCTGTACCACTCGGCGCTGGGCCGCTCGCGCGCCGACTGGCTGATCGGCATGAACATGAGCCGGCTGTTCACCCTGCTGGGCCGCCAATCCGGCTACCAGGGTGTGCTGCCGGTAGGCCGCGTGCAAACGCCTACCTTGCGCCTGGTGGTCGACCGCGACCGCAGCATCGCCAACTTCGTGCCGGTGCCGTTCTGGGCCATCGACGTACAGCTGGAACACGCCGGCCAACGCTTCAATGCCCAATGGCGCGCCCCCGAAGACGCCTGTGATGACCAAGGCCGCTGCCTGAAGCAAAGCCTGGCACAGCAGGCCGCCACCGACATCGGCCATGCCGGCACTGCCCGAGCGGTAAAGGTGGCGACCGAGCGTGTGCGCGAAGCTGCACCGCTGCCCTTCGACCTTGGCACCCTGCAGGAGCTGTGCTCGAAAAAGTTCGGCCTCGGCGCCCAGGAAACCCTCGACATTGCCCAGGCACTGTACGAAACACACAAGCTGATCACCTACCCGCGCAGCGATTGCGGCTATTTGCCACAAAGCCAGCACGCTGAGGCACCCGCCATCCTCTCCGCCCTGCAACGGGCCGATGCCAGCCTTGCGCCGCTGCAGCCGTACCTGGAGCCGCAACGCCGCTCGCGGGCGTGGAACGACGCCAAAGTCAGCGCTCACCATGGCATCATCCCCACCGCCGCCGCCAGCGACCCCTCGCGCCTGCCGGCCAAGCACAAGGCCGTGTACACCCTGATCCGCGCCCGCTATCTGGCGCAGTTCCTGCCCAACCATGAGTACGACCGCACCCAGGCCGACTTCGACTGCGCCGGTCATGCGCTGCGTGCTGTGGGCAAACAGATCGTCGAGCCGGGCTGGCGCCGCGCCTTGCCCGAAGCGCTGACCCCGGCCAAAGGCCGCGAGGCACCACCGGCCCAGGTGTTACCAGCGCTGCGCGAAGGCCAGGACTGCAACGTACACGGCCTGCAGCTGAAAGACCTGTGGACCCAGCCACCCAAGCCATTTACCGAAGGCGACCTGATCAAGGCGATGAAAAACGTGGCCAAGCTGGTGGATGACCCTCGGCTGAAGCAGAAGCTCAAGGAAACCACCGGCATCGGCACCGAAGCCACCCGCGCCAGCATTATCCAGGGCCTGCTCGACCGCGGTTACCTGGTGAAGAACGGCAAGGCGTTGTCGGCCACCCCTGCGGCCTTCAGCCTGATCGACGCCGTTCCCCGAGCCATTGCCGACCCCGGCACCACGGCGATCTGGGAGCAGGCGCTGGACATGGTGCAAAGCGGCGAGATGCCCCTGGAAGAGTTCGTCGCCCGGCAGTCAGCGTGGATGGGCAAGCTGGTGGAGCGTTGCAGCGGCATGCGCATGACCATCAGCGGGCCAGCGGCCGGGGCGGCGCCGCCCTGGAAGAAGAAACGTCGCGGTGGCGGGAAGAGCAAAGCGACTGGAAGCAAGGCGACCCCAAGCAAGCCACGGCAGGCGCGGAAAAAGCGAGCCCCCCTGTAGGAGCGGGTTCACCCGCGAAGAGACCAGCCCAGGCAGCACATTAACAAAAGGCAAACCACAAACCCCAACCAACCCATTGGCAACGTGAAATTTAACTGCTAACTTTTCATGAAAATAATCATAATAATTTTCACGGAAAATCCGGCATGTTCAAACAATCCGCCCAGCACGTCGCCAGTTACTACGCCCAGACCTACCCCGCCAACATCCCGTTACGCCCTACCCTGCAAGGCGCTCAGGACACCGACGTGCTGATCATCGGCGCCGGTTTCAGCGGCCTGCACACTGCACTGCGCCTGACCCAGGCCGGCAAACGCGTAACGCTGCTGGAAGCCAGCCGGGTTGCCTGGGCGGCCTCCGGACGCAACGGTGGCCAGGCGCTGTTGGGCTGGTCGTGCGACATGCCGCCGCTGGAGCAGGCCCTTGGCATCGAACGCACCCAACGGCTATGGGCCAGCATGTGCTGGGCCGCCGACGAGATGCGCGAACTGCCCCAACGCCACGGCTTCGACATCGACTACCGGCAGGGCAGCCTGTGGACTGCGGTATTGCCGCGCCGGGTGAAAATGCTCGAAGAGGCCCTGCATGATGCCGAGCATAAATGGGGTTACGACGCCCTGCGCCTGATCAGCCGTGACGAGTTGCCGCAATGGATCGACAGCCCGCGCTACCAGGCCGCGCTGTACGACGCCAAAGGTGCCCACCTCAACCCGCTGAAACTGGCACAGGGCCTGGCCAGTACCATCGAGGCTGGCGGCGGGCGCATCTACGAACAGAGCCAGGTGCTCAGCTACCAGCAGGCTCGCGACGGCTATGTCGCCCGTACCGACCGTGGCGAAGTCCGCTGCCAGGTATTGGTGCTGGCCTGCAACGCCTACATCGACCGCCTTGACCGCAGCCTGTCGCGTCGCCTGTTGCCAGTCGGTTCCTACCAAGTCGCCACTGCGCCTCTGGATGCCGACTTGGCCCATTCCTTACTACCTCGCAACAGTTGCGTGATCGACAACCAGTTCGTACCCGACTATTTCCGCCTCACCCCAGACCACCGCCTGCTGTTCGGCGGTGGCTGTACTTACCTGGGCGGCATTCCCAAGGACGTCGCCAGCGCCACCCGCCCGTACCTGGAGCGGGTATTCCCGCAACTGGCCGGGGTGGCCATCGACTATGCCTGGGGTGGCCACATCGATTGCAGCATCAAGCGCACCCCGGACGTCGGCCGCGAGGGCCAGCGCTACTGGCTGCAGGGTTTCTCCGGCCATGGCGTACTGCCGACCCTGGCGGCGGCGCGTGCGGTCAGCGATACCATTCTCGGCGATGAAGACCTGTTGGCGCTGTACCAAGGCATCGACAACGGCCGCTTCCCCGGTGGTGACCTGCTGGCTGCACCTTTGGAAGCTGCGGCAAAGGCCTGGTACCGCATGCGCGACCGCGTCTGAAGGGCATGAGTGTTGCCTGTGCGCGCCTCTTCGCGGGAGAACCCGCTCCTGCGCATTCAAACCCATGAGCCCCCTGTAGGAGCGGGTTCACCCGCGAAGAGGCCCGCACAGGCAACACAACTTCCTGATACCTGCCAAAATCCCTCCTATTCTCAATAGCTCCCTTCGCTTCCTGCACTCAGGAGAAACGACCATGAGCTATGTAACCACGAAGGACGGCGTACAGATCTTCTACAAGGACTGGGGCCCGCGCGATGCACCTGTGATCCACTTCCATCACGGCTGGCCGCTCAGTGCCGATGACTGGGACGCGCAGATGCTGTTCTTCCTCGCTGAAGGCTACCGCGTGGTCGCCCACGACCGGCGGGGCCATGGCCGCTCCAGCCAGGTATGGGACGGCCACGACATGGACCACTATGCCGACGACGTAGCCGCCGTGGTCGCCCACCTGGGCACCCAGGGTGCCGTGCATGTCGGCCACTCGACCGGCGGCGGTGAGGTGGTGCGCTACATGGCCCGGTACCCTGAAGACAATGTGGCCAAGGCCGTGCTGATCGCGGCCGTACCACCCTTGATGGTACAAACCCCCGGCAACCCCGGTGGCCTGCCCAAGTCGGTATTCGACGGTTTCCAGGCCCAGGTTGCCAGCAACCGGGCGCAGTTCTACCGGGATGTGCCAACAGGGCCGTTCTACGGCTACAACCGCCCGGGGGTCGAAGCCAGCGAAGGCATCATTGGCAACTGGTGGCGCCAAGGCATGATCGGCAGTGCAAAGGCCCATTACGATGGCATCGTGGCGTTTTCCCAGACAGACTTCACCGAGGACCTGAAGGGCATCAAGCAGCCGGTGCTGGTGATGCACGGCGACGATGACCAGATCGTGCCCTATGAAAACTCCGGGGTACTGTCGGCCAAGCTACTGCCCAATGGCACGCTGAAAACCTACAAAGGCTACCCGCATGGCATGCCGACCACCCATGCCGATGTGATCAATGCGGATTTGCTGGCGTTTATTCGTAGTTGATGTTTTCGCCAGTGCCGGCCCTTTCGCGGGTAAACCCGCTCCTACGGGATTACGCGGGCGTGCCCGCGAAAGGGCCGGCACTGGCAACACACCTTCCCCAGGATTACCATGCTCCCCTTCTAGTGCAGCACTTTGCCGCCTCCTTGCCTCCCTGCCTGTCAAAAACCCATGCCCTTCGAACTCACCGTAGAACCCCTCACCCTGCTGATCCTGGCGCTGGTCGCCTTCGTCGCCGGATTCATCGACGCCATCGCCGGTGGCGGGGGCCTGCTCACCACTCCGGCCCTACTCACTGCCGGCATGCCACCGCACCTGGTACTGGGCACCAACAAGCTCAGTTCCACCTTCGGCTCGGCCACAGCAGGTTTCACTTACTACAAACGCAAACTGTTCCACCCGGCGCAGTGGCGCCCGGCATTGTTCGCCACCCTGACCGGGGCGTTGCTCGGCGCCGTCATCGCCCATTACATGCCAGCCGAATGGCTGAACAAGATGCTGCCAGTGATCGTCTTCGCCTGTGGCATCTACCTGTTGTTCGGCGGCACGCCCAAGGCGCCGCTGGATGCCGATGCACCGATCAAGAAAAAGTGGCAAGTGCCGCAAGGCTTCACCCTGGGCTTCTACGACGGCGTAGCTGGCCCGGGTACCGGTGCGTTCTGGACGGTCAGTACCCTGCTGCTGTACCCCATCGACCTGGTACGCGCCAGCGGCGTGGCGCGCAGCATGAACTTCGTCAGCAACATCGCGGCGCTGACGGTGTTCATCATTTCCGGGCAGGTGGACTACATCGTCGGCCTGTGCATGGGCCTGTCGGTCATGGTCGGCGCCTTTTTCGGCGCACGCACGGCGATCAGCGGCGGCAGCAAGTTCATCCGCCCGGTGTTCATCACCGTGGTGCTGGCGTTGACCGTGCGCCTAGCGTGGCAACACTGGTTCGGGCAGGCCTGAACCTTTGTACCCGATCATGAGGCCCATCAGCCGTACTATCATTTATGCCAGTTGAGGGGGGGCGCAAGGAATTGTAAATATATGACGCCTCTCATCAACGGAAATATCTAAATGCAAAGCAAGGTTATTTCCTTCCAATATACCTGCTATGGAGCCTCAGCTAAGCCAGGGAATATTTACGTACTGGGTTTCACGGGAGCACCTCGCGACCTATGGACAGGCTGCTACCTACTGGGAAACGGCAAGCGTACTTATAACCCGAATTTGATGAGGTTCCTCTCGCCCGACAGCCTAAGCCCTTTTAGCAAAGGAGGCATAAACGCCTACGCCTATTGCTCTGCCGACCCAATAAACAGGCTAGATCATTCAGGCCAGAATTGGATCAAGAAACTGTTCAGTCGCCCCGAACCTGCTTATACGATGACAGAGATAATAGCCGCTCACGACCATCCAGAACTGCAAAAGTACTCGGGGTGGCGTTTCAGCAGCAAGGCAACTGGCTGGGATGTTAAAATGGCGAAAAAGCTACCAAAACGACTGGCAGAAAAGGCTCAGCTTGAGCGCGACATACCAGAAGCAGCACAACTTCGATCGCATAACCTCCTCCCAAAGCTGGTAAAGCGATTACAGTATGTCACCGCTAAGATCGAAGCCACTGGCAGCAGGCTTTCAGAACTACAGTCTGGATTGACCCCGCACGAATTAGCTGCTGCTCTTTCACAAAATCCAGGTCTTCCACCACCGCCGTATTCCGAAACTAGCCCAGATAGCTTAGGTCTTCCCAACCCTTTTTTTCGGGCAATGAATACCATACGTTGGGCAGGGAGCTCCCCCCAAGCGACACCAGATTCCCGAGCATATAACAGTTATCAGAATAACGATTTCTGAATACCCATCGACCCGGTTCGCGTCAGCGATGTGGCGCGCAGCATGAACTTCGTCAGCAACATCGCGGTGCTAACGAAGTTCATCATTTCCGGGCAGGTGGACTATATCGCCGGCCTGTGCATGGGCCTGTCGGTGAGGGTCAATGAACATTTCTCACTGCAGCTAGGACGGGAAAGCAGGGATATCACAGCCCAGCCGCCGCGCAACATACAGGTCGATCAAGTACCGGGCGATGGACCGCCCGGCCGGCAGCGGCGGCAGGTCGTGCACGCTGAACCACTTGGCGTCCTCGATCTCGTCCGGCTGCATGACAATCTCGCCACCGGCGTACTCGGCATGGAAACCGAGCATCATCGAATGCGGGAACGGCCAGCACTGGCTGCCGACGTACTGGATGTTCTGCACCTCCACCGCCACTTCTTCGCGCACTTCGCGCACCAGGCAGTCTTCGGCCGATTCACCCGGTTCGGCAAAACCTGCCAAGGTGCTGTACACCCCGGTGACGAAGCGCGGCGAACGCGCCAGCAGGATTTCATCGCCGCGGGTCACCAGCACGATCATGCTGGGTGAAATGCGCGGATAGCTGCGCAGGTCGCAGGGTTGGCAATACATCGCCCGCTCCCAGCGAATTTGCGTCATCGGCTGACCGCAACTGCCGCAGAAGCGATGCTCGCGGGCCCAGGTGCCGATTTGTGCGGCATAGCCCAGCACCTTGTAAGTGTCGAAGTCGCCTTCGAGCATGAACGCACGCAGGCCGCGCCAGCTGCAGCCAGGCACATCAGTGGCGCAGCGCAGTTCCAGCAGGAACACCGGCTGGCCGTCAAAGTGGCCGATGCCGTGCTCGCACAGCACGTCGAGGTCCTGGCGCTTGAGCCAGTCGCGGGGGAACAGCGCGCCGTTGGCGTCCACCAAAAACCCTTCAGGGCTGCGGGCCACCGCAAGCCCCCCGGTTATCTGTGGGTCGAGTACTGCAGTAGTCCAGCGTGCTGACATGTCGGGGGTTCCTTTACTACGCGTCCCCCGGCCCGATCAGTCGGCGAACGTCGGTTTCTGTTTGCTCATGTGCGCCGCCACCGCCACGCGCAAGTCTTCGGACTGCAGCATTGCGGCGTTCCAGGTGGCAATGTAGTCCAGGCCATCGTCGATGCGATGGTCACGCATGTAGCTGAGCATTTCCTTGGTGCCGGCCACAGCGATCGGCGATTTTGCGGCAATCTCGCGGGCGATGGCAAAGACGCCGTCCATCAGTGAGGCCTGATCATCATAGACTCGGTTGACCAGGCCGATGCGCAGCGCCTCGTCGGCCTCGACATTGCGCCCGGTAAACGCCAGCTCCCGCATGATGCCGTCGCCAATGATGCGTGGCAAACGTTGCAATGTGCCGACATCGGCAGCCATACCCATGTCGATTTCCTTGATCGAGAACTGCGCGTCACTGCTGCAGTAGCGCATGTCGCACGCCGAGATGAGGTCGATGGCGCCGCCGATGCAGTAGCCTTGCACGGCCGCCAGTACGGGTTTGCGGCACGTGTCCACAGCGGTGAACGAGGCCTGCAGCCGCTGGATGGTCTTGCGCAGGAAGCGTGCATTGCGGCCCACGTCCTTGCCCATCTGCCCAGCCAGCGAGGCCAGCATCATCAGGTCGATACCGGCGGAAAAGTGCTTGCCAGCGCCGCTGATCACCACCGCGCGCACGGCATCGGTGTCATCGATCCACTGGAAGATGTCGACGATTTCCTCCCAGAAGGCCGCATTCATCGCGTTGACCTTCTCTGGGCGATTGATCTGAACATGGGCGACGCTGTCGGTCAGTTCGACCTTGAATGCACTGTACTCGGTCACGGGCGGCACTCCTGAGGGTGAAAGGTTCATGACACCGATGGTAACCCAGCCCAATGGCCGTACATGTGCCAAAAACGGGACTGTGCGCCTTGCCTAAGACGCGTATATCCGGCACCGTGCGCCATCGTTGAATTATAAGGATACATATTTATGTCACGCCCCCTGACCGGCGCCCTCGCCCACGGTTTTCTGGGCAAATCGCCGTTTTGGTACAAGGTGGTCATCTGCCTGTTTTTGGTGCTCAACCCGCTGTTGTTGGTAACCATTGGCCCGGTTGCGACCGGCTGGGCACTGGTGCTCGAATTCATCTTCACCCTGGCCATGGCCCTGAAATGCTACCCGTTGATGCCCGGTGGCTTGTTGCTGATCGAAGCCCTGCTGTTGCAGATGACCACGCCCCAGGCGCTGTACGAGGAACTGCAGCACAACTTCCCGGTAATCCTGTTGCTGATGTTCATGGTCGCCGGCATCCACTTCATGAAGGAACTGTTGCTGTTCCTGTTCTCACGCATTCTGCTCGGGGTGCGTTCAAAGGCCATTCTGGCGCTGCTGTTTTGCGTACTGTCGGCGTTTCTATCCGCGTTTCTCGATGCACTGACCGTCACGGCGGTGATCATCAGCGCTGCGGTCGGCTTTTACGCGGTGTACCACCGCGTCGCGTCCGGGGCCAATCCGCGCGAGGAGAGCGCACTGGAGAGCGACCAGCAAGTCGCTCACCTGCACCGGGAAGACCTCGACCAGTTCCGCGCCTTCCTGCGTAGCCTGCTGATGCATGGCGCTGTGGGTACCGCCTTGGGCGGCGTTTGCACGTTGGTGGGCGAGCCGCAGAACCTGCTGATCGGCCACGAGATGGGGTGGCACTTCGTCGACTTCTTCTTGAAAGTGGCGCCCGTTTCGCTGCCAGTGCTGGGTGCTGGCCTGGTGACCTGCGTGCTGCTGGAAAAAGTGCGTCTGTTCGGCTACGGCACGCTGATGCCCGAACCGGTGCGCAGGGTGCTGACCGCCTATGCGGCCGAAGACGATGCGGCGCGCACCCAGGCCCAGCGCATCGCGCTGTGGGTACAAGGGCTCGCTGCGCTGATCCTGATCATCTGCCTGGGGCTGCATGTGGCCGAGGTCGGCCTGATCGGCCTGATGGTGATCGTACTGATCACGGCCTTCACCGGCATCACTGACGAGCACCGCCTGGGCCGTGCCTTCCAGGACGCCATGCCATTCACTTCGCTGTTGGTGGTGTTCTTCGCCGTGGTCGCGGTGATTCATCAGCAGCAGCTTTTCAGCCCATTGATCAACTGGGTGCTGACGCTGCCGGCCGAAAAGCAACCGGGCATGCTGTATCTGGCCAACGGCTTGCTGTCGGCGATCAGCGACAATGTGTTCGTTGCCACCATCTACATCACCGAAGTGAAGCAGGCATTTCTCGATGGCAGCATGAGCCGCGAGCATTTCGAAACCCTGGCAGTGGCGATCAACACCGGCACCAACCTGCCAAGCGTGGCGACGCCGAACGGGCAGGCGGCGTTCCTGTTCCTGCTGACCTCGGCCATTGCGCCGCTGATCCGGCTGTCGTATGGGCGGATGGTGTGGATGGCGCTGCCCTATACCGTGGTGATGGGCGGGTTGGGATGGTGGGCGGTGACGTACTGGCTGTGAGGCAGGCCTGTGCGGACCTGTGCGGGGCCTTTCGCGGGTAAACCCGCTCCTGCACGGGTTTCGCAGCAGGCAATATCGTCTACAACTTTTTCCCCGCACAGGCGTCGAAACACAGGTACGCCCCATCCGCTCCAAGGAGGTCACCCATGGCGCTGCGCACTACACTGCTGCTTTCCTGCATGACCCTGGCCCTGCTCGGCTGCGCCGGCAACGATCACCCGGCACCGCCGCGTACCCAACAGGTGGACCTGCAACGCTATCAGGGTACCTGGTATGAACTGGCGCGACTGCCGATGTTCTTCCAGCGTAACTGCGTGAAGTCCGAGGCGCGCTACGGCTTGCGCGAGGACGGCCGTATCGATGTAACCAACCGCTGCCAGGAAAAGGACGGCCAGTGGAATGAAGCCAAGGGCATCGCCGAGGCTCAGCAACCGGGCAGCACCGACAAGCTGTGGGTGCGCTTCGACAACTGGTTCAGCCGCCTGGCACCGGGCCTGACCAAGGGCGAGTACTGGGTGCTGTACCACGACAAGGACTACCGCGTGGCACTGGTCGGCCACCCCAACCGCGAGTACCTGTGGCTGCTTTCGCGCACGCCAGCGGTCACCGACCAGCAGCGCGAGCAACTGCTGACAATCGCCCGAGAGCAAGGGTATGACACCAGCAAGCTCATCTGGCGACAGGATAACTAGCGGGCCGTCGACGGCGGATGGCAATCCGGCTAAGGTGTGCGCCCCGTATCACCTTGGCCGCTTCTGGCCTGAAACAGGAGCCTGAGCATGGACCTGCTGTTCCTCGGCACCTCCGCCGGGGTGCCCACCAAGGCACGCAATGTCAGCGCCACTGCCGTGATCGAAGCCAGTGGCAGCCACTGGTATCTGGTCGATTGCGGCGAAGGCACCCAGCACCGCCTGCTGCACACCCCGCTTTCGATCCGCGACCTGCGCGCGATCTTCATCACCCACGTGCATGGTGACCATTGCTTCGGCCTGCCCGGCCTGCTGGCCAGCGCGGGCATGAGCGGGCGCACCCAGCCGCTGGAAGTGATCCTGCCCGCCGTACTGCACGACTGGGTACGCCAGGGCCTGGTTGCCAGCGACACCTTCCTGCCGTTCGAGCTGCGCCTGTTGCCCGTTGAAGAGCTGATCGCATGGCGCAGCGAGACCCTGCAGGTGACCACCGTGCAACTGTCGCACCGGGTGCCCAGCGTGGGTTTCGTATTCACCGAAATCAACCCTGAGCCACGCCTGGACATCCAGCGCCTGGACGCCGAGGGCATACCGCGTGGTCCGCTGTGGGGCGAGCTGGCCAAGGGGTTGACCGTGACGTACGACGGGCAACTGCTGAACGGCAACGACTACCTGCGCCCTTCGCGTCCGCCCCGGCGGGTGATCGTGTGCGGGGACAACGACAAGCCAGAACTGCTGGCAGCCGTCGCCAGGGGTGCGGATGTACTGGTGCACGAAGCCACCTTCACCCAGGCGGTGGTCGAACGCACCGGGGGCACGTTCGGCCACAGCACCGCCGCTGAGGTGGCACGCTTTGCCGAGGCCGCGGGCGTGCGCAACCTGGTACTGACCCATTTCAGCGCCCGCTACCAGAACGACCCGCGGCGCAGCCCGCACATCGACAACGTGCGCGACGAGGCCCTCGCCCACTACAGCGGGCAGTTGACCTTGGCGCAGGACCTGCAGCGCTATCACCTTGGCCGTAACGGCCGTCTTGAGGCCAGTGCCTAGGCCGCCAGGCGCCCGCTGGCAATTGCCTCCGACGCCGCCAGCATCGCCCGCAACAACACTGCGCAGCCCGCCGCCAGGTCATCGGGCGTGGCGTTCTCGATCTCGTTATGGCTGATGCCGTTTTCGCACGGCACGAAAATCATCCCCGCCGGCCCCAGCTCGGCCAGGAAGATCGCGTCATGCCCCGCGCCACTGACGATGTCCATGTGCGGCAGGCCCAACGCCTTGGCCGACTCGCGCACGGCGTCGACACAGCCTTTGTCGAAGTAAAGTGCCGGGAAGTCGGCCGTGGGCACCAACTCATGGCTCAGGCCATGCTTGGTACAGGTCGCCTCGATCACCCCGCGCACATCGGCAATCATCGCATTCAACTGCTCGCCCTCCAGGTGGCGGAAGTCGAGGGTCATACGCACTTCGCCCGGGATCACGTTACGCGAGCCCGGGTACGCCTGAAGGCAACCCACCGTGCCACAGGCGTGGGGCTGGTGGGCAAGCGCCGTGCGGTTGACCGCCTCTACCACAGCGGCTGCACCCACCAGGGCGTCCTTGCGCAGGTGCATCGGCGTAGGGCCGGCATGGGCTTCAACACCGCGCAGGGTCAGGTCGAACCACTTCTGCCCCAAGGCGCCGAGGACCACGCCGATGGTCTTGGCCTGGTCCTCAAGGATAGGACCCTGCTCGATATGCGCTTCGAAATACGCCCCCACCGGGTGCCCCGACACGGCACGCGGACCGGCGTAGCCAATGGTGTTCAATGCTTCGCCAACGCTGACACCCTGGGCATCGCGCTTGGCCAGGGTGTCTTCCAGGGTGAACTTGCCGGCGAATACCCCAGACCCCATCATGCACGGCGCAAAACGCGAACCTTCTTCGTTGGTCCACACCACCACTTCGAGCGGCGCTTCGGTTTCCACGCCCAGGTCGTTGAGGGTGCGGATCACCTCCAGCCCGGCCATCACCCCGAAGCAGCCATCGAACTTGCCGCCGGTGGGCTGGGTGTCGATATGGCTGCCGGTCATCACCGGCGGCAGCTTGGGGTTACGGCCCGGACGGCGGGCGAATATGTTGCCGACGGCGTCGATGCTGACCGAGCAACCAGCCGCCTCGCACCACTGCACGAACAGATCACGGGCCTGGCGGTCGAGGTCGGTCAAGGCCAGGCGGCAGACACCGCCCTTGGCAGTGGCGCCGAGCCGGGCCAGGTCCATCAGCGACTGCCACAGGCGGGTGCTGTCGACGTGACGGGCGTTGGTATTCAGGATCTCTTTGACGGGGGTCACGGGCTTCTCCTTCAGGCTTCTTATTGTTTGTACGGGCCTCTTCGAGGCCTCAAGGCGAGGGCTTGGCCAGCCGCACCGGGTTGCGTGCCGCCAAACCGCCAAGCACGGCGTACAGTGCACCGCCCAGCAGCGAGCCAGTGAACCAGCCGTAGTCGTAGAACCAGCTGAAACTGCTGTTGCCAATCGCCATTACCGTCAGCCCCACTGGCAAGGCGAAGGCGGCAAAACCGGCCCAGTTCCATGCGGGATACACGTCGTCGCGGTATAGCCCGGCCAGGTCCAGCTTCTGCCGACGGATCAGGAAGTAGTCCACCACCATGATGCCGGCAATGGGCCCCAACAAGCTGGAATAGCCCAGCAGCCAGTTGGAATACACGCTCTCCAGGCTAAGGTCGGAGACAATCAGGCCCAGCTTCTTCAGCAGTTCATGCCCCATCAGCGCCAGGCCGATAAAGCCGGTCAGCCATACCGCGCGGCTTCGGCCGATCAAGCGTGGGGCAATGTTCTGGAAGTCATTGGTGGGCGACACGATGTTCGCCGCGGTATTGGTCGACAGCGTGGCGATCACGATCAGCGCCATGGCCAGGGCCACCCAGAACGGGCTTTGAATCTTGCCGATCAGGCTGACCGGGTCGGACACCGTCTCGCCCACCAGCGACGCCGAGGCGGCGGTCAGCACCACACCCAGCGCAGCGAACAGAAACATGGTCAGCGGCAGGCCGAAGATCTGCCCGAGAATCTGATCCTTCTGGCTGCGGGCGTAGCGGCTGAAGTCGGGAATGTTCAGCGACAGTGTGGCCCAGAAACCGACCATGGCCGTCAGCCCGGCGCAGAAGTAACTGACCACGCTTGCCCCTTCCGGGCGCTTGGGCGGCTGGGCCAGCAGTTCGGTCATCGACATGTGCGGCAAGGCCCAGAACAGCAGACCGACGCCCACTGCCACCAGCAGCGGTGCCGACAGCGTTTCCAGCCACTTGATCGACTCGGCGCCGCGCAGCACCACCCACAGGTTCAGGCACCAGAAGATCATGAAGCCAATCACCTCGCCTGTCCCGCCCAGCGCCTTCCAACCGTCGAACACCGAACCCAGGAACAGGTGAATGGCCAGCCCGCCGAACATGGTCTGGATACCGAACCAACCACAGGCCACCACCGCGCGGATCAGGCACGGTACGTTGGAGCCGAGAATGCCGAACGACGAACGCAGCAGCACCGGAAACGGGATGCCGTACTTGGTACCGGGAAAGGCATTGAGGGTAAGCGGTATCAGCACGATAACGTTGGCCAGCAGGATCGCCAGCAGCGCTTCGCCAACACTGAGGCCGAAGTAGGCGGTGAGCACGCCGCCGAGGGTGTAGGTGGGTACGCAGATGGACATCCCCACCCACAGGGCGGTGATGTGCCATTTGTTCCAGGTGCGCTGGTGCACCTTGGTCGGCGCTATGTCGGGGTTGTAGCGCGGGCTGTCGAGGACATCGCTGCCCTCGGACAGCTCGAACAGGCCATCTTGCTCGACCACTTCCGATCTGCTCTGTTGCATAGGCCCTTCTCCAGTTTTTCTTCTATTTTTCGCTCATCAGGCTGATTCGATGACCGGAGTTCGCACGCGGAATTGTGCTTAGAAATCTCGACCAGATTTTCATCTTGTCAAGTTAGTCAAATACCCTGAAAACCCCGTCGCCCATTCGCGCGTTAATTTTTTCCTTTTTGTATCAACAACTTAAAAACCACAAATTTAATGGGAAAATTTTCTTGCTGAATCCAGAATCAGCATCTAGCCTCGAATCTTGTCAGGCCTGACAGGATTGACCGCCCTGCCCGCCCTGGCATCCATGACAATGCAAAGAACCGGCCAAGACCGGTCAGCCTGCGAGGAAAACGGCATGTCCCTGTTGATCCGTGGCGCCACCGTGGTTACCCACGAAGAGAGTTATCCCGCCGATGTCCTGTGTGCCGATGGCCTGATCCGTGCCATCGGGCAAAACCTCGAACCACCCACCGACTGCGAGATCCTCGACGGCAGTGGCCAGTACCTGATGCCCGGCGGCATCGACCCGCACACCCACATGCAGTTGCCGTTCATGGGCACGGTGGCCAGCGAGGACTTCTTCAGCGGCACCGCTGCGGGCCTGGCTGGCGGCACCACCTCGATCATCGACTTCGTCATACCCAACCCGCAGCAGTCGTTGCTGGAGGCCTTCCACACGTGGCGCGGCTGGGCCCAGAAAAGCGCCAGCGACTATGGCTTCCACGTCGCCATCACCTGGTGGAGCGAGCAGGTGGCCGAAGAGATGGGCGAGCTGGTGGCCAAGCACGGGGTGAACAGCTTCAAGCATTTCATGGCCTACAAAAATGCAATCATGGCCGCCGACGATACCCTGGTGGCCAGCTTCGAGCGTTGCCTGCAACTGGGCGCGGTGCCCACCGTGCATGCCGAAAACGGCGAGCTGGTGTACCACCTGCAGAAAAAACTGCTCGCCCAGGGCATGACCGGGCCGGAAGCCCACCCGCTGTCGCGCCCCTCGCAGGTTGAAGGTGAAGCGGCCAGCCGCGCCATCCGCATTGCCGAAACCCTCGGCACGCCGTTGTACCTGGTGCACATTTCCAGCCGCGAGGCACTGGATGAAATCGCCTATGCCCGGGGCAAGGGCCAGCCGGTGTATGGCGAGGTGCTGCCCGGCCACCTGCTGCTGGACGACAGTGTCTACCGTGACCCGGACTGGGCCACCGCCGCCGGTTATGTGATGAGCCCGCCGTTCCGCCCACGCGAACACCAGGAGGCGCTGTGGCGCGGCTTGCAGTCGGGCAACCTGCACACCACCGCCACCGACCACTGCTGCTTCTGCGCCGAGCAGAAAGCCATGGGCCGCGACGACTTCAGCCGCATCCCCAACGGCACCGCCGGCATCGAAGACCGCATGGCAGTACTGTGGGATGCCGGGGTCAACAGCGGGCGTTTGTCGATGCACGAATTCGTTGCGCTGACCTCTACCAACACGGCGAAAATCTTCAACCTGTTCCCGCGCAAGGGCGCTATCCGGGTGGGTGCCGATGCCGACCTGGTGCTGTGGGACCCGCAGGGCACCCGCACCATCTCCGCCAAAACCCACCACCAGCAGGTGGACTTCAACATTTTCGAAGGCCGCACCGTGCGCGGCATCCCAAGCCACACCATCAGCCAGGGCAAGGTGCTCTGGGCCGATGGCGACCTGCGCGCCGAGCCGGGCGCGGGGCGCTATGTGGAACGGCCGGCGTACCCGGCGGTGTATGAGGTGCTGGGGCGCCGGGCCGAGCATCAGCGGCCGATGCCTGTTCAGCGCTGAAGTCATTGGGGCTGCTGTGCAGCCCATCGCGACGCAAGGCCGCTCCCACAAGGACCGCGATCGCCTGTGGGAGCGGCCCCAGAATCGACCGCAATACCTGTCGCCTGCACCAAAAAAAATAGAGAGGCTACAACCGTGACCAACGCCCTGAACCATTTGCCGCGCCCACGGGCCGGCGCCGACCAGTTGGCCGAGCGCTTCAGCGACCTGGCCCCACCCCTCACCGCGCGCCAGGCCGCCCTGGAAAGTGCACGCTGCCTGTACTGCTACGACGCCCCCTGCGTCAACGCTTGCCCCAGCGAAATTGACATCCCCTCGTTCATACACCGCATCAGTGACGAAAACCTGCAAGGCGCCGCCGAGCGCATTCTTTCGGCCAACATTCTGGGCGGTAGTTGCGCCCGCGTGTGCCCCACCGAAATCCTCTGCCAGCAAGCCTGCGTGCGCAACAACGCCCAGGAATGCGCGCCGGTGCTGATCGGCCAGTTGCAGCGTTACGCCCTGGACAACGCCCAGTTCAGCGCACACCCGTTCAAGCGCTCGGCAGCCACCGGCAAGCGTATCGCCGTGGTGGGCGCCGGCCCGGCAGGGCTGTCCTGCGCCCACCGCCTGGCCATGCACGGGCATGACGTGGTGGTGTTCGAGGCCTGCGACAAAGCCGGTGGCCTCAACGAGTACGGCATCGCCCGCTACAAGCTGGTAGACGACTATGCCCAGCGTGAAGTGGATTTCTTGTTGGGCATTGGCGGCATCGAAGTCCGCCATGGCCAGCGCCTGGGTGGCAACCTTAGCCTGGGCGAACTGCGCGATCAGTACGACGCGGTGTTCCTGGGCCTCGGCCTGAATGCCGTGCGCCAGCTAGGGCTGCCCGACGAGGAAGCCCCCGGTGTGGTCGCCGCCACCGAATACATCCGCGAGCTACGCCAGGCCGATGACCTGAGCCAGCTACCGTTGGCCGACCGCTGCCTGGTGATCGGTGCTGGCAACACGGCCATCGACATGGCCGTGCAGATGAGCCGTCTGGGTGCCCGCGACGTCAACCTGGTTTATCGCCGTGGCCACGCCGACATGGGCGCGACCGGCCACGAGCAGGACATTGCCAAGGCCAACCAGGTACGCCTGCACACCTGGGCCCGCCCTGATGCCGTGCTGCTGGATGACGCCGGCAAGGTCCGCGGCATGCGCTTTGCCCGCACCGAGCTGGCGGAAGGCCGCCTGCGCGATACCGGCGAAACCTTCGAGCTGGCTGCGGACGCCATTTTCAAGGCCATTGGCCAACGCTTTGACGATGCCAGCCTCGGCGACCCGGTGGCTGCGCAACTGGCCCGCGAGGGTGAGCGCATCCGCGTGGACGAAAACCTGCAGACCAGCCTGCCGGGCGTGTACGCAGGCGGCGACTGCACCGCGCTGGGGCAGGACCTTACCGTGCAGGCCGTGCAACACGGCAAGCTGGCCGCCGAAGCCATCCATGCCCAACTCATGCTCAACGTGGAGGCAGCGTAAATGGCCGACTTGTCTATCGTATTTGCCGGCATCAAGGCACCCAACCCCTTCTGGCTGGCCTCCGCACCGCCAACCGACAAGGCCTACAACGTGGTCCGCGCCTTCGAGGCCGGCTGGGGCGGCGTGGTCTGGAAGACCCTGGGCGAAGACCCTGCGGCGGTCAACGTGTCGTCGCGCTACTCGGCGCACTATGGCCCCAACCGTCAGGTACAGGGGATCAACAATATCGAGTTGATCACCGACCGCTCCCTGGAAATCAACCTGCGCGAGATCACCCAGGTGAAGAAGGACTGGCCCGACCGCGCATTGATCGTGTCGCTGATGGTGCCGTGCATAGAGGAATCGTGGAAGTTCATCCTGCCGCTGGTGGAAGCCACGGGGGCCGATGGCATCGAGCTGAACTTCGGTTGCCCACACGGTATGCCGGAGCGCGGCATGGGGGCAGCCGTCGGCCAGGTGCCGGAATATGTGGAAATGGTCACCCGCTGGTGCAAGACGTACTGCTCGCTGCCGGTGATCGTGAAGCTTACGCCGAACATCACCGATATCCGCCAGTCGGCCCGCGCCGCGCACCGAGGCGGGGCCGATGCCGTGTCGTTGATCAATACCATCAACTCCATCACCAGCGTCGACCTGGACCGCATGGTGGCCCACCCGATTGTCGGGGACCAGAGTACCCATGGCGGTTACTGCGGTTCGGCAGTGAAGCCGATTGCCTTGAACATGGTGGCGGAAATCGCCCGCGACCCGGAAACGCGGGGCTTGCCGATTTGTGGCATTGGCGGCATCGGCAACTGGCGTGACGCCGCCGAGTTCATGGCCCTGGGCAGTGGCGCCGTGCAGGTGTGCACAGCGGCGATGCTGCATGGCTTCCGTATCGTCGAGGACATGCAGGACGGCCTGGCACGCTGGATGTACCAGCATGGGCATGCCACTATCGAAGCGTTCCGCGGGCAGGCGGTGGGGCATACCACCGACTGGAAATACCTGGACATCAACTATAAATCGGTAGCGCATATTGACCAGGAGGCGTGCATTGGCTGCGGGCGCTGCCACATTGCGTGCGAGGACACCTCGCACCAGGCGATTGCCAGCACGCTGAAGCCTGACGGCACGCATGCCTACAGTGTGATCGAAGAGGAATGCGTAGGCTGCAACCTGTGCCAGATCACCTGCCCGGTGGAAAACTGCATCGAAATGGAGGCACAGGATACCGGCAAGCCGTACCTGAACTGGACGCAGGATCCGCGTAACCCGTACCGCGAGGCCAGTTGAAGCAATGGGGGCTGCCATGCAGCCCTTCGCGGGCTTGCCCGCTCCCACAGGACTGCGCCGTTTCTGAGGACAGCGCAGAACCTGTGGGAGCGGGCAAGCCCGCGAATGCCGCGCAGCGGCCTCCATCGCCGGTTCACGGCGCCAGCCCGATCCCCCGCAAGATCACGCTGGTCACCGTCTGCACCGCATTCTCGAAGGCCATGTCCGACAGCACCTCGCCGCCGTTGAGCAACTGCACCTGGTAACCAAAGTCAGCATAGTGCTGGGTAGACGCCCAGATCATGTACAACAGCGCCGACGGCTCCACCGGCAGGATGCGCCCCTCTTCCACCCAACAGCGGATCTTGGCCTCTTTCATCTTCGCCCAGGGCACCAGGCTTTCGTCGAGGTTAACCCCCAGCACCGGCGCCCCGTGCAGCATCTCTTCGGCCCAGATTTTCGAGCCCAGCGGCCGCGAGCGCGAATGGCCCATCTTCGCCCGAATGTAGCTGGTCAGCACCACACGCGGGTCGTCGAAGTTCTCGAAGCAAAGGGCGTCCTGCTTCCACACATCCAGCAGGTCCTGCAGTACCGCGCGGAACAGCTCGTCCTTGGTGCTGAAGTAATAATGCAGGTTGGAGCGTGGCAGCTCAGCCTGCTCGGCGATATCCCCCATGGAGGTGGCGCCGTAGCCCTTCTCGGCAAACACCTTTTCCGCCGCTTGCAGAATTTTTTCGATATTGCGTCGGCGGATTTCGATCTTGTGATTGGCCATCAGGCTTGCGCCGTCCACACCGCCAGCTCATAACCGTCCGGGTCGATGAAATGAAAGCGCCGCCCGCCGGGAAAGGCAAAGGACGCCCGGCTGATTTTCGCCCCGGCAGCTTCGATCCGGCGCTGCGTGGCCTCCAGGTCGTCGGCGTACAGGATGACCAGCGGGCCGCCCGGGCGCACCGGCTCACCCGTGGTGAAGCCGCCCGTCAACCGGCCATCGCTGAACTCGGTGTAGGTCGGCCCGTAGTCGGTGAAAGCCCAGCCGAATACACTGCCATAGAAGGCCTTGCTCCGTGAGATGTCGCTGACATTGAACTCGATGTTGTCGATCTGCCGGTCAGTACCGCGAATGCCCATGTATGCTCCGTGCCGAAAGGGTTTGGCCTAGTCTACTCCGGTCAAGGCAGTCGCCCTACTCATTCGCTACCCACAACGCGCCCGGTCGCGTGCCGGGCACTGTGCGCGGTGCAGATTCAGCGCGGTGTTGATGATGCCTATCTGGCTGAAGGCCTGGGGGAAGTTGCCGAGCATGCGCTGGCCGGCCGGGTCGTACTGTTCGGCCAGCAGGCCGAGGTCGTTGCACAGGCCGGTCAGGTGTTGGTACAGCGCTTCGGCTTTGGCCTGGCGCCCCAGCAATACATAAACGTCAGCCAGCCAGAACGAACACACCAGGAAGGTGCCCTCTCCCGGCGTCAGGCCGTCGCTGCAGCTGTCACTGTCATAGCGCAGCAGCAGGCCGTTCTTCATCAGACGCTGTTCGATCTGTTCCAGGGTGCGCATGAAGCGTGGGTCATTCGCCGGCAGGAAGCCGGTCAGGGCGATCTGCAACAGGCTGGCGTCCATTTCGGTCGAACCATAGGCCTGGACGAAAAACCGGCCGCTGGGGTCCAGTCCGTGCTCGCACACGTCGTGGTGAATTTCGTCAGCCACCTGGCGATAATGCTGCCCGCGCTCACGGCCTTCTTCCGTGGTGTCGGCCAGCCCTGCGGCGCGGTCGAAGGCGACCCAGGCCATCACCTTGGAGTGCACGAACTGCTGCCGGCCGCCACGCACTTCCCAGATGCCTTCGTCCGGCTCGCGCCAGATACGTTCGACATAAGGCAATATCAAGCGCGAAATGGCGGCGCTGCGCGGGTGACGGGGCAATCCGCCCTTGATCGCCTGGGTCATCGCATCGGCCAGTTCGCCATAGATGTCCAGTTGCGTCTGCGCCGAGGCGGCGTTGCCCACCCGCACCGGCTGCGAATGCTCATAACCGGCCAACCACGGCAAGGTGTACTCCTGCAGGTCACGCTCGCCAGCCAGGCCATACATGATCTGCATCTGCTCGGGGTTGCCGGCCACCGAGCGCAGCAGCCACTCGCGCCAGGCCTGTGCCTCGTCGAAATAGCCAAGGTTCATGAAGGCCAGCAGGGTCATGGTCGCGTCGCGCAGCCAACAGAAGCGGTAGTCCCAGTTGCGCTCGCCGCCCACACGCTCGGGCAGCGACGTGGTGACGGCAGCGACAATACCGCCGGTGGGAGCGTAGGTCATGGCCTTGAGGGTGAGCAGCGAGCGGCGCACCAGGGCGGTATACGGTCCTACCTGCGGGCAGCGGTCGGCGAAGGCCTGCCATTGCTCGCAAGTGTTTGCCAGGGCTTGGTCGATGTTGCAGTCAGGCTGCACCGGCAAGTGCGAGGGCTGGTGACGCAGGCTGAAGACCTGGCGCTGGCCCGTGCTGACGCGAAAGCGGCAGCCGGTATGGTGGTCGCGGGCTTGCGGGGGCACGGTGCTGCACAGGATCAATCGGTCAGGGCCGGCGACGGCGCTGAGGGTCAGTGGGTCCAGTCGTTCCACCCAGGGCACGCTGCGGCCGTAGTCGAAGCGCATGACCAGGTCCATTTCGAAATGGGTTTCGCCAGACAAGCCTTCGACGATGCGCACCACCGAATTGACTTCGCCCAGGGGCATGAAGTCGAGCACCCTGGCACGACCGCTGGCAGTGACCCAGGTGGTTTCCAGCACCAGGGTGTCGCCCAGGTATTGGCGGCTACTGTGCGTTACCGGGTCGCAAGGGGCCAGGCGCCAGCGGCCATTTTCTTCGTTGCCCAGCAGGGCCGCGAACACGGCGGGGGCGTCGAAGCGTGGCAGGCACAGCCAGTCCAGCGCACCATCGCGGCTGACCAGCGCCGCACTGCGGCAGTTGCCCAGCAGGGCGTAGTCTTCGATTTGGGCAGGCATCGAGTCTCCTTTGTGTGGTTGCCTGTGCTTGCCCGCGAAAGGGCCGGCACAGGCTTGCAAACCTCTCACCCCAACCGGTGCCACTCCCGCTTGTCGCGGGTCAGCAATTCATTGCCGGCCTCAGGCCCGTCTTCGCCAGCCGAGTACTCATGCACTTCGCCACCCTGGGCCCAGGCATCAAGAAACGGTTGCACCGCTCGCCAGCCGTTTTCGATGTTGTCAGCCCGCTGGAACAGGGTCTGGTCACCGGTCAGGCAGTCATAGATCAGCGTCTCGTAGCCAGTGGCCGGGGTCATCTTGAAGAAGTCCTTGTAGGCAAAACCCAACTCGACATTCTCCATCACCAGCTCTGGCCCGGGCCGTTTGGCTTGCAGGTCGAACCACATGCCCTCATTGGGCTGGATCTGGATTTTCAGGTAGTTGGGTTTGGGCCGTTCCAGCTCCGACTCGCGAAACTGCGCATACGGTGCGGGCTTGAAGCAGATGGCAATCTCGGTGTCACGCACGCTCATGCGCTTGCCAGTGCGCAGGTAGAACGGCACGCCGGCCCAGCGCCAGTTGTCGATCATCACTTTCAGCGCCACGTAGGTCTCGGTCTGGCTGTCCGGCGCGACGTTGGCCTCCTGACGGTAGCCTGGCAACGGCTTGCGCCCCTGCTTGCCGGCGCTGTACTGGCCTCGTACGGAATTCTTCAGGGCCATTTTTGCCGACCATGGGCGGATAGCGCCGACCACCTTGGCCTTTTCACCGCGCACCGCATCGGCGCCGAACGCGGCCGGCGGCTCCATGGCCACCATCGCCAGCAACTGGAACAGGTGGTTGGGCACCATGTCGCGCAGGGCGCCGGTGCTGTCATAGAAGGCACCACGGGTCTCGACACCGACAGTTTCCGCTGCGGTGATCTGCACGTGGTCGATATAGTGGTTGTTCCAGAACGATTCGAACAAGCCGTTGGAAAAGCGGCTGACCAGAATATTCTGCACCGTCTCTTTGCCCAGGTAATGGTCAATGCGGTAGATCTGCCGCTCGCCCATCACCTTCAGCAGGCAGGCGTTGAGCGCCTCGGCGCTGGCCAGATCGGTGCCGAACGGTTTTTCAACCACCACCCGGCGAAAGCCGCCGGCAGACTCGTCCAACAGGCCGGCCTGCCCCAGGCGCTGCGCCACCTCGGGGAAGAAGCGTGGTGACGTGGCCAGATAGAAGATGGCATTGCCGTGGCTGGTCTTGTCGATGCGCCTGGCCAGGGCCTGGTAGGTGGCCGGATCGAGAAAGTCGCCCGTCTGGTAATCCAGGCGCTTGGCCAGGCGGGCCCATAGCTTCTCGTCCAGGCACTTGGCGCTGCCCTCGCTTCCTTTGTCACGCTCGACCATGAACGCGTGCAGGCGCGCGACGAATTCTTCGGCGCTGGCCGGGTTATGGTCAACGCCGACGATGCGCAGGTTACGGTCCAGCAAACCGTCGCGGCTGAGGTTGTAAAGCGCGGGCATCAGCAGGCGCTTGACCAGGTCGCCATTGGCGCCGAACAGGAACAGGGTACAAGGGGGGGCGGCCGCAAGGGTCTGTTTAGTCATTCGCCTTTCTTCTCGACGTGGCCACCGAAGCCCAGGCGCATTGCCGAGAGGATCTTGTCACCGTAGGTGCCCTGTTGCTGGCGCGAACGGAAGCGCGCGAATAGTGCGCTGGACAACACCGGCACCGGCACCGCCTGCTCGACGGCGGCGTCGATGGTCCAGCGGCCTTCGCCACTGTCGGACACCGAGCCACTGAATTGCGACAGCTGAGGGTCGGCCACCAGCGCATCGGCGGTGAGGTCGAGCAGCCACGAGGTCACCACGCTGCCGCGTCGCCACACTTCGGCAATTTCGGCCACGTTCAGGTCGAAGCGCTGGTCTTCGGGCAGCTCGTTGCCGCCTTTGCTGCGCAGCAGGTCGAAGCCTTCGGCATAGGCCTGCATCAGGCCGTACTCGATGCCGTTATGCACCATTTTCACGTAGTGCCCGGCGCCCGGTGGGCCGGCATGGATGTAGCCGTGCTCGGCACGCTGATGCTCGCCGTTGCGGCCATGGGTACGCGGGATGTCGCCCACGCCCGGCGCCAGCGCCTTGAACAGCGGTTCAAGGCGCTCGAACACGTCCTTTTCGCCGCCGATCATCATGCAGTAGCCGCGGTCCAGGCCCCACACGCCGCCGGAAGTCCCGACGTCCAGGTAATGCAGGCCGCGCTTGGCCAGTTCGGCGGCGCGGCGCATGTCGTCCTTGTAGAAGGTGTTGCCGCCGTCGATGATCGCATCGCCCGGCTCCAGCATTTCGGCCAGCTGGGCGATGGTCTGCTCAGTGGCGTCCCCAGCCGGCAGCATCACCCATACCGCGCGCGGCGCTTTCAGCTTTTGTACCAGTGCACCGAGGTCATGCGCGCCCTGGGCGCCTTCGCCTTCCAGGCCGGTGATGGCTTCACGGTTGCGGTCGTGCACCACGGTGCGGTGACCGGCGCGCATCAGGCGCCTTGCGATATTCCCGCCCATACGGCCCAGCCCGATGATTCCCAGTTGCATGAGCCAATGCTCCCTTTTCGAAATGGATGACGACAGTCCAGCTTTTCAGATTAGTCCAGCATGCCGCCCGAGGGTTCAGCGACGAACGGCAAGACCACAATAAACAAAAAAGTTCCCAAACCCGGTGAAAGAATTCAGAATGCGCCCCGCGTGAAGCGTCTACGCTTTGACTTGTCACCAGCCAAAACCGCGAGGTGTGCTCATGGGTACATTGATGCCAGCAACCCCACCCCAGACCCTCTATGTCTCCGTGCGCCGTGATGAGCTGCGTAAACTGAAGGACGAACGTGACCAGCTGCGTCAGCAGGTCGCCCAGTTGAACTTGCTGCTGGCGCAACAGCGCGCTGGCGATAAAGCTGTCAGCCTCTGATCGATTCCCTTGCCGCCTGTGGGAGCTGCATGGCTCCCACCCGATCCTGAATCCAGTCGCCGTCTTTGAACCCTATCGGGCAACCGAAGCGGCTTTGTGCCCAAAAGGGCCTGCACTGAAGCAGAATCCTGCGCCCATACCCGCCTCTTCGCAGCCTAAAGCCATGCTTACGCTTACGCACCCAAAAGGTGCATGGCGCGTAACGAGCCACAATTTGGCGCAGCTCGAAACCCCTCTGCCCCACACTCGCCCACCCCTTTTCACAACCCCTCACAAACGCCAACGTTTGCGTCTATTGCGCACATAACAATAGTGACCAGTGGGTCACCTTTTTAGCACTTTCTCTCCTACACTCGGTTTTCGGCCCGCCATTTGCTCAACGGAAGAGTGACCCCAAAAAAGTCGAACTTTCAGGAAACCCGGCAGGTCATGAACATAAGTAGGCCAGACGCATTGGGCTATTCCCGATCCTCGGCCCACACACCACAACCAGTCCAAGCGCCTTCGGCCGGAATGCTGATCGCGTAGTGCCTGCGCGCACGACCCTGGGGCATGGAACGCACTAAGCAGATTCAAACTAGAGAGAACCAGCACGAAACATCGCCACGGGTGCCAGCACCCGACCAAGCATAGGGACGGAGAGAAGTATGATCAGTGCCGCTGTCGAGCCTCACGTAGACGCTTTCAAACCGGATAACCGCGAGCCGCTCACCCCGGACTTCGCCACGACAGGCAAGGCACCCGGCGCCCAGCGCCAGCACAACCCGAACATGCGCAAGATTCTGTTCGTGACCTCGGAAATCGCCGACCTGGTGAAAACCGGTGGCCTGGGTGACGTGTCCGCGGCCCTGCCCCGTGCCCTGGCGCACCTGCACGATGTGCGGGTCCTCATCCCCGGCTACCGCCAGGTGATGGAAAGCGATAACCCTATACATATCGTGGGTGAACTGGGCGGTCATGCGGCCCTGCCGCCATGCAAGATCGGGCGCATGGACATGGCCGACGGCCTGGTCATCTATGTGTTGATCTGCCCCGAACTGTACCAGCGCGACGGCACACCCTATGGTGCCAACAATGGCCGCGACTGGCCCGACAACCACATCCGCTTCGCCCGCCTGGGCCTGGCTGCCGCAGAAATCGCTGCCGGCGAAGGCAAGATCCACTGGACGCCGGAAGTCGTGCACGCGCATGACTGGCCCGCCGGCCTGGCCCCGGCCTACATGCACTGGCGCGGCCTGAATACGCCCACGCTATTCACCATCCACAACCTGGCGTACCAAGGTGTGTACAGCCGCGGCTGCAGCCCGGAGCTGGCGATACCCGAACATGCCATGCAGCAAGAAGGCATGGAGTTCTACGGCAAGCTGTCGTTCCTCAAGGCCGGCCTGGCCTACTCCAGCCACATCACCACAGTCAGCGCCACCTATGCCCGGGAAATCACCACCCCGGAATTCGGCTGCGGTCTGGACGGTTTCCTCGCCAGCAAGGCCCAGCAAGGCCTGCTCGGTGGCATTCCCAACGGCATCGACGAAAGCTGGGACTCGGCTACCGACAAGCACCTGCAACACAACTTCAGCATCAATGACTGGGAGGGCAAAGCGCGTAACACCCAGGAGGTGCGCGAGCTGTTCGGCCTGGAAGATTCCGAAGGCCCACTATTCGCCGTAGTGTCGCGGCTGGTCTATCAAAAGGGCCTGGACCTGACCCTGGGGGTGGCCGACTACATCGTCGAGCAAGGCGGGCAGATCGCGATCATCGGCCGCGGCGAGCCGGAAGAGGAACAGGCCATGCGCGAGCTGGCACTGCGTCACCCGGGCCGCATCGGTGTGCGTATCGGCTTCAATGAAACCGATGCCCGGCGCATGTTCGCCGGCAGCGATTTCCTGCTGATGCCGTCGCGCTACGAGCCGTGTGGCCTCAGCCAGATGTACGCACAACGCTTCGGCTCGCTGCCGGTGGCACGCAATACCGGTGGCCTGGCCGACACCATCGAGTGCGGGGTGACGGGCTTCCTGTTCAACGAGTCCACCGTCGAGAGCTACCGCGAGGCACTCAGCCGCGCCTTCTACGTTTACGGCAAGAAGGACCTGCTGAACGCCATGCGCTGCCTGTCGATGACCCAACCGTTCAACTGGTGCCAGGCGGTTGAACCCTATGCCCGCCTGTACGAGGACCTGGTCAAGCAGACACAACTGAGCCACTACTGAGCGGGGGTCGGAAGATGCACAGACATGGCGCACACTTGCTGGACGCCACGTCGGCGCGCTTCGCCCTCTGGGCGCCGGATGCGCGCAGCGTGAGCGTAGAACTGGAGCGGCAGCCGGCCATCGAACTGCTGCCGGATGATGAGGGTTGGTACAGCGGCGTGGCGCCATGCCAGGCCGGTGACCGTTACCACTACCGTATCGACGGTGAGCTGCAGGTGGCCGACCCTGCCTCGCGCTATCAGCCCGACGGCGTACACGGGCCAAGCCAGGTAGTGGATGTGGCCGGTTACGCCTGGCAACACCCGTGGCAAGGCCGACCTTGGCATGAGGCCGTGATCCAGGAGGTGCATGTCGGCCTGCTCGGGGGTTACGCCGGGGTTGCCCGGGAACTGCCGCGTCTGGCCGAACTGGGCATCAGCGCGATCGAGTTGATGCCGCTGGGGCAGTTTCCCGGAGAACGCAACTGGGGCTACGACGGCGTACTGCCATACGCCCCACAGAATACCTACGGCCGCCCCGAGCAGCTGTGCGCACTGGTCGACCAGGCCCACGGCCACGGGCTGATGGTGCTGGTCGATGTGGTGTACAACCACTTCGGACCCGACGGCAATTACCTGCACCATTACGCCAGCCCTTTCTTCCGTGAAGACCGGCAGACACCCTGGGGCGCGGCCATCGACTTTCGCCGCCCGCAGGTGCGCGAGTACTTTATCCAGAACGCCCTGATGTGGCTGTGCGACTACTGCTGCGACGGCCTGCGCCTGGATGCCGTGCATGCCATCGACCAGCCCGACTTCCTGATCGAGCTGGCCCAACGGGTGCGCGCCGCCGTAGAACCGGGCCGGCACGTGTGGCTGGTGCTGGAGAACGAGCACAACCAGGCGGGCCTGCTGGAACAGGGTTACGACGCCCAGTGGAACGATGACGGCCACAATGCCCTGCACGTGCTGCTGACCGGTGAAACCGAAGGTTACTATGCCGACTACCAGCATCGCCCCATCGACCAACTGGCACGGTGCCTTGGCGAAGGTTTCGTGTTCCAGGGCCAGGCCAACCGGCATGGCAAACCACGCGGCGAACCCAGCGGGCATTTGCCGCCCAGCGCCTTCGTGTTGTTCCTGCAGAACCACGACCAGATCGGCAACCGCGCGCTGGGTGAGCGCCTGACCCGGCTGTGCCCCGTGCCAGCCTTGCGTGCAGCCACCGGCCTGTTGCTGCTGACACCCATGATTCCGCTGCTGTTCATGGGCGACGAAGCCGGCAGCTGCCAGCCGTTCCTGTTTTTTACCGACTTCCATGACGCGTTGGCCGACGCCGTCCGCGAAGGCCGTCGTGGCGAGTTCGCCCACTTCGCCGCGTTCGCCGACCCCAAGCAGCGTGAGCACATTCCCGACCCCAACGCCGAACAGACCTTCGCCTCTTCACGCCCGCAGAACAAGGCGGTGATCGCCGGCTGGCACGGCCTTTACCAGCAACTGCTCGACCTGCGCCGCCGCCACGTCATCCCGCACTTGCCCGGCAGCCGTGCGCTGGGCGCCGAGGTGCACGCAGACAAAGCGCTGACCGCGCGCTGGCGGCTGGGCAATGGCAACACACTGCGCATCGACCTGAACCTGGCCGACACCCCGCAGGCGGTCGAACTGCCCGCGCCATCCACACGGCTGTTCGACAGCAGCGACACCCGCCACCCGGATACCCACCTGGCTGCCTACAGCTGCGTGGTCAGCCTGCTTCCCCCTGCCCTGGAGCGCCCATGAGCGAAACCGCCTTGCACCGTCTGGCAACCAGCGTCGGGCTGAGCCGCGACTGGATTGACGCCAATGCCAGGCCCCAGCGTGTCAGCGACGACGTGCTGCGCAGCATCCTCGAAGGCCTTGGCCACCCGGCCGGCGATGACGCGGACGTTGCCGCCAGCCTGCGTGCGGTGGAAACCGCCGAAGACAGCGAACACCTGCCGCCCTTGCTGACCGCCGACCTAGGCCAGCCGCTGGCGCTGTCGCGCTACTTCAGTGCCGCCAGCGTGGCCCACTGCACCCTGGAAGATCACACCTCGGTCACCCTCAGCCTCGATGACCAGGCGCGCCTGCCCGGCGAGCTGCCCATCGGCTATCACCAGGTGGAAATCGACAGCCGCCGCTTCACCGTGGCGGTGGCGCCAACACGCTGCCACAGCCTGGAAGACAAGGTGCAACAGCCGCCACCACGCTGCTGGGGCCTGGCAGTGCAGCTGTACAGCCTGCGCCGCCCCGGCGATGGTGGCTTCGGCGACTGCCTGGCGCTGGAGCAGTTGGCCCGCTCGGCCGCCGAGCGCGGCGCCGATGCCTTGGCTATCAGCCCGATTCACGCCCTGTCGGCCATCGACCAGGAACACTACAGCCCCTACTCACCTTCCAGTCGCCTGCTGCTCAACACCCTGTACACCAGCCCCGCGGCCCTGCTGGGTGAACGGGAGGTGCGCATGGCCATCGAAGCCTGCGGGCTGGAGCAACAACTCGAAGAGCTGGAGCAACGCCCTCTGGTCGACTGGCCGCGCGCCGCCAGCGCCCGGCTGCGTTTGCTTGAAGCGCTTTACCAAGGCTTCAGCCAAGGCGACCACCCGCTACGCACTGATTTTGACAGCTTCCGCGAAGCCGGCGGCCAGACCCTGGAGCACCACTGCCGCTTCGAGGTGCTGCAGGCCCAGGCGGTGGAGCACGGCCTCGGTGCCGACTGGCGCAACTGGCCCAAAGCCTGGCATGACCCCTACCACCCGGAAGTGGAGGCTTTAGCCAATGCCTACCCGGCCAAGGTCGAGTTCCACGCGTTCTGCCAGTGGCTGACCGAACGTGGCCTGCAACGTGCCCACGAAGCGGCCCGCAGCAACGGCATGGCCGTGGGCCTGATCGCCGACCTGGCGGTGGGTGCCGACGGTGCCGGCAGCCAGGCCTGGAGCCGCCAGGACGAACTGCTGGCCGGCCTGAGCGTGGGTGCGCCGCCCGACATCCTCAACCACGTCGGGCAGGATTGGGGCATTTGCGCCTTCTCGCCCGAGGGCCTCAAGCGCAATGGCTATCGCGCCTTCATCGAGATGCTTCGGGCCAACCTCGCCCACGCTGGCGGCCTGCGCATCGACCATGTGATGGGCCTGCGCCGGCTATGGCTGATCCCGCAGGGGGCCAAACCCAGCGAGGGCGCCTACCTCGACTACCCGCTAGACGACCTGTTGCGCCTGCTGGCGCTGGAGTCGGTGCGTCACCAGGCGATCATCCTCGGCGAAGACCTGGGCACCGTGCCCGACAGCTTGCGCGAAAAGCTGGCCGAGAAAGCGGTGCTGGGCATGCGCGTGCTGCCCTTCGAGCAGACCCAGCCGGGCCAGTTCAAGCCCATTCTCGACTGGCCAGACAATGCCCTGGCCACAACCGGCACCCACGACCTGGCGCCACTGGCAGGCTGGCTGGCAAACCGCGACATCGACTGGAGACACCGTTTGCAACTGATTGATGCTGCTGCCGAATTGCACTGGCGACACGAGCGTCAGAAAGAACGCGATGGCCTGCGCCGCATCCTGGAGGCCAACTACGGCGAACTGAAGGACAACGACGCGCTGATCGATGCGGCCATCCGCTTCGTTGGCCATACCCGTGCGCCGCTGGTGCTGGTTCCACTGGAAGACCTGCTGGGCTGCGACGAGCAACCCAACCTGCCGGGCACCACCAATGGCCATCCCAACTGGCGGCGGCGCTTTGCCCGCCCCGTACGCGAACTGCTCGACGACGAGGATGCCGCACGGCGCCTGGAGCTGCTGGCCCAGGCCCGTGAACAGGCGTGGGAGCGCGACCGATGAAGCCACTGACCGCGACCCTGCGCCTGCAATTTCACAGCGACTTCACCCTCGATCACGCCGTACCGCTGGTGCCATATTTCGCCCAGCTGGGCATCAGCCACCTGTATGCCTCGCCCATCCTCAAGGCCCGCGCTGGCTCGCGCCATGGCTACGACGTGGTCGATCCTACCTGCGTCAACCCGGAGCTGGGCGGCGAGGCCGCGCTGGAGCGCCTGGTCGCCGCCCTGCGCCAGCATGGCATGGGGCTGATCCTCGACACGGTGTCCAACCACATGGCCGTGGGCGGTGCCGACAACCCCTGGTGGCAAAGCCTGCTGGCCTGGGGACGGCGCAGCCCGTATGCCGAGTTCTTCGACATCCAGTGGCACTCCAGCGACCCGCTGCTGGCCGGGCAACTGCTGTTGCCGTTCCTTGGCAGCGACTACGGCGTGGCGCTCAAGAATGGTGAAATACCGCTGCAGTTCGACAAACAGCAGGGGCTGCTGCAAGTGGCCCACTACGCGCATCGTTTCCCGATCTGCCCGGTCGATTACGGCTGGATTCTCGCGCTCAGCCCAGAGCCTGCGCTTAAGGCTCTGGCCGAACGTTTCACTGCTTTGGGCGACTCGGCCACCCCGCTGGCCGATAGCCTACCGCTACAAGCCGAACTGGCACGTCTGGTGCGCGAAGGTGCCGACCTCGAATCGGCCCTGGTGGCCTTCGACAGCCGCAGCGAGGCCGGTTTCAAGCGCCTGCACCTGCTGCTGGAGCGCCAGACTTACCGCCTGGCCAGCTGGCGCACCGCCGCCGACGACATCAACTGGCGGCGCTTCTTCGACATCAACGAATTGGGCGGCCTGCGCGTGGAGCGCGCCGTGGTGTTCGAAGCCACCCATGCCAAGCTGTTCGAACTCATCGAACGCGGCCTGGTGGACGGCCTGCGCATCGACCATATAGACGGCCTTGCCGACCCGCGTGGCTACTGCCGCAAACTGCGCCGGCGGGTTGATAGCCTGCTGGCGCGGCGGCCGCTGGATGCAGGGCTGGAGCACTTCCCTCTGTACGTGGAAAAGATCCTGGGTGCCGACGAGCACCTGCACCGCGACTGGCTTACCGACGGCACCACTGGCTACGAGTTCATGAACCAGGTGTCGCTGCTGCAGCATGATCCGGCCGGCGAAGCGCCGCTGAGCGAACTGTGGAGCAACGTCAGCGAGCGCCCGGCGTTCACCGAAGAAGTGCGCCAGGCCCGTCACCTGGTGCTCAACGCCAGCCTGGCCGGTGACTGCGAATCGGTGGCCCAGGCACTGTTGCAGGTCGCGCGCAACGACCTGATGACCCGTGACCTGACCCTGGGCGCGATTCGCCGGGCCTTGCAGGCGTTGGTGGCGCATTACCCGGTTTACCGAACCTACTTCAATGCCTGCGGGCGCCCGGCGCAGGACGAAACGTTCTTCCAGCAGGCCCTGACCAACGCACGGCAAGACCTTGCCGAAGCTGACTGGCCGCTACTGGACCAACTTGAACGGTGGCTGGGCGGGCAAGCCTGGCGGCATCTACCACCGGGGCGCGCCCGCAAGCAACTGCGCCACGCCTGCGTGCGCTTCCAGCAACTGACAGCGCCCAGCGCCGCCAAAGCCGTGGAAGACACCGCCTTCTACCGCAGCGCGCGGCTGCTGTCGCGTAACGACGTGGGTTTCGAGGCCGAGCGCTTCAGCGCCCCGACCATGCATTTCCACAACGAGGCCCAGCGGCGCCTGCGCGATTTCCCCGACAACCTGCTGACCACCGCCACCCACGACCACAAGCGCGGCGAAGACACGCGGGCACGCCTGGCTGTACTCAGCGAGCGCGGCACGTGGCTGGCCAGCCGGGTGGAGCACTGGCGTGAGCTGGCCGCCCCCCTGCGCGCGCAGTTGGACGACGGGCTGGCACCCAGCCCCGGCGACGAGTTGATGCTGCTACAAACCCTGCTCGGCAGTTGGCCGTTGGACCTCGACCTGAACGACGACAATGCCCTGCGCCAATACGCCGAGCGTGTTCGCCAGTGGCAGCAGAAGGCCCTGCGCGAGGGCAAGCTGCGCAGTAGCTGGAGTGCACCGAACGAGGCCTACGAAGGCGCCTGTGCTCATTACCTCGACGGCCTGCTGCTGGACAGCGAGAACCAGCAACTGCGCAAGTCACTGGCCGACGCGGCGCAGCTGCTGGCCTGCCCCGGCGCACTCAATGGCTTGGTCCAGGCCCTGTTGCGCATGACCACACCCGGTGTGCCCGACCTGTACCAAGGTAACGAATACTGGGACTTCAGCCTGGTCGACCCGGACAACCGCCGCGCCGTGGACTACGCTTCGAGGCGTCGCACGCTGGACGACACGCCGGCAGCCGAGCTGCTGGCGCAATGGCGTGACGGCCGTGTCAAGCAGGCCTTGATCGCCCGCGTGCTGGACTGCCGCCAGGCCCATGCCGAGCTGTTCCGCCGCGGTGCCTACCTGCCACTGACCGTACAGGGCCGGCACGCTGACAAGGTCATTGCCTTTGCTCGCCTGGGGGAAGGCGAGCACGCCATCGTCGTCGCCCCCCGCCTGGCCAGCAGCCTGCTCGGAGGTGCCGCTACACCGTTGATCCCGGCGCAGAACTGGGACGACACCCGGCTGGTATTGCCGTTTGCCTTGTCACCTGCCAACTCGACGGGACTTTTCGCTTGTGCGGCGGTCAGCTCTTCAAAGGAGTTGCCGTTGAGCGCCGTGCTGGCGGAGTTTCCGGTCAATGTGTTGATACAAAAATCTTGAGCATCAGGAGCGTCATGATGAGTGTCGATGAAAAGCGTATTCGCGAATTTGCCTACCAGATCTGGGAATCCGAAGGTAAGCCCGTAGGGGAGGAAGAACGCCACTGGGAAATGGCCCGCAAGCTGGCCGAGGCCGAAGCGCTGGCGCCCAAGGCAGCCCCGCGCAAGAAAGCAGCGGCCAAGCCGAAGCCGCCTGCCGAACCCAAGGCGGCTGCCCTGCCGGGGGTTAAACCCGCTGCAGCGAAAAAGCCCCGGGCGGTGAAAAAGCCTACTGCCAGTTAAACCTGTCCTGGCCTCTTCGCGGGTAAACCCGCTCCTACAGGTTCATCACAGGTGCATGCAGGAGCGGGTTTACCCGCGAAGAGGCCCATGCAGGACAGCCCGATTCCCCTTCCATCACGGCCACTCGAGGATCGTCATGAGCCCCCGCACCCCAAAGAAAACCCGCTCGGTCGCACCATCGCGCATCCGCGAAGGCATGCCCTTCCCCCTCGGCGCCACCTGGGATGGCCTTGGGGTCAACTTCGCCCTCTTCTCGGCCAACGCCACCAAGGTCGAGCTGTGCCTGTTCGACTCCACCGGCGAACAGGAAATCGAGCGCATAGAGCTGCCCGAATACACCGATGAGATCTACCATGGCTACCTCCCCGACGCTCACCCCGGCCTGGTCTATGGCTACCGGGTGTATGGCCCCTACGAGCCGGAAAACGGCCACCGCTTCAACCCCAACAAACTGCTGATCGACCCGTACGCCAAGCAACTGGTCGGCAGCCTGAAATGGTCCGAGGCACTGTTCGGCTACACCATCGGCCACCCCGACGGTGACCTGTCGTTCGACGAGCGCGACAGCGCGCCTTTCGTGCCCAAATGCAAAGTCATCGACCCGGCGTTCACCTGGGGCCGCGACCAGCGCGTGCAGATCCCATGGGAGCGCACGATCATCTATGAAGCGCATGCCCGCGGCATCAGCATGCGCCACCCGGCTGTGCCTGAAAAACTGCGCGGCACCTTCGCAGGCCTGGCCAACGACGAGTTGCTCAAACACATCAAGGACCTTGGCGTGTCGAGCATCGAGCTGCTGCCGATTCACGCCTTCGTCAACGACCAGCACCTGCTGGACAAGGGCCTGAACAACTACTGGGGCTACAACAGCATCGCCTTTTTCGCCCCACACCCGCGCTACCTGGCCAGCGGCAAGATCGCCGAGTTCAAGGAGATGGTCGCGCACCTGCACGACGCCGGGCTCGAGGTGATCCTGGACGTGGTCTACAACCACACCGCCGAAGGCAACGAACGCGGCCCGACCCTGTCGATGCGCGGCATCGACAACGCCTCGTACTACCGCCTGATGCCGGACGACAAGCGCTACTACATCAACGACTCCGGCACCGGCAACACCCTGGACCTGAGCCACCCCTGCGTGCTGCAGTTGGTTACCGACTCGCTTCGCTACTGGGCCGGCGAAATGCACGTGGATGGCTTTCGCTTCGACCTGGCGACCATCCTTGGCCGTTACCACGATGGCTACAGCGAGCGTCATGGCTTCCTGGTCGCCTGCCGCCAGGACCCGATGCTGAGCCAGGTCAAGCTGATTGCCGAACCATGGGACTGCGGCCCCGGCGGCTACCAGGTAGGCAACTTCGCCCCGGGCTGGGCGGAATGGAACGACCGCTTCCGCGATACCGCACGCGCCTTCTGGAAAGGTGACGAAGGCCAGTTGGCCGATTTTGCCGCCCGCTTGACCGCCTCGGGCGACATGTTCAACAACCGCGGGCGCCGGCCCTATTCCTCGGTCAACTTCATCACCGCCCACGATGGTTTCACCCTGCGCGACCTGGTGTCCTACAACCACAAGCACAACGAAGACAACGACGAAAATAACCAGGACGGCACCGACAACAACCTGTCCTGGAACTGCGGCGTCGAAGGGCCGACCGACGACCCGGGGATCAATGCCCTGCGCATGCGCCAGATGCGCAACTACTTCGCCACCCTGCTGCTGGCCCAGGGCACGCCAATGATCGTTGCAGGTGACGAATTCAGCCGCACCCAGCACGGCAACAACAATGCCTACTGCCAGGACAGCGAGATCGGCTGGGTGAACTGGGACCTGGACGAGGAAGGCCAGGAGCTGCTGGCTTTCGTCAAACGCCTGACCCGCCTGCGCCTGGCCTACCCGGTGCTGCGCCGGTCACGCTTCCTGGTGGGTGACTACAATGAGGCAATTGGGGTCAAGGACGTGACTTGGCTGGCTCCCGATGGCAACGAGATGAGTGTTGAGCAATGGGAAGACCCACACGGGCGTTGCCTGGGCATGCTGATAGATGGTCGGGCACAGGTCAGCGGTATTGCCCGGCCAGGTGCCGAGGCCACCGTGCTGCTGATCGTCAATGCCCACCATGACGTGGTGCCATTCAAGCTGCCGGCCGTGCCCGAAGGCGATTACTGGAGCTGCCTGGTCGATACCGACCGGCCGGAGTTGCGCAAGGGGCAGCACCTGCAGTTCGACAGTACCTTCGAGGTGAAGGGCCGATCGATGCTGCTGATGGTGTTGCAGCGCGACGATGAGTGAACCGTGATAACCCAGGCAGGTCTTACGTTTTGATCGCTACGCCATACCTGTGGGAGCGGGCATGCCCGCTGCCACAGGTTTTAGCGGCGACAGTAAGGCAGGGTTACTTTCAGGAGGATTTGTGAGCCTCGAAGCCGGCAGTAATGGTTTCGCCAGCGTCAGCCAGGCCCCAGCCGTGAAACGCCTGCGGGTACTGACGGTGAACACCCACAAGGGCTTCACCGCCTTCAACCGGCGCTTTATCTTGCCAGAGCTGCGCGAGGCTGTGCGCAGCACCCAGGCCGACATTGTCTTCCTTCAGGAAGTGCTAGGCAGCCACGACCGCCACGCCGCGCGCTATCCCGGCTGGCCACAGACCTCGCAGTACGAATTCCTCGCCGACAGCATGTGGAGCGACTTTGCCTATGGCCGCAACGCGGTCTACCCTGACGGCCACCACGGCAATGCGTTGCTGTCCAAATACCCGATCATCGAGCACCGCAACCTGGACGTGTCGATCACCGGCCCCGAACGCCGCGGCCTGTTGCACTGTGTGCTGGAGGTGCCGGGGCAAGGCCAGGTGCATGCGGTCTGCGTGCACCTGTCGTTGCTGGAAAGCCACCGGCAAAAGCAGCTGCAGTTGCTGCGTAAACTGCTGGACGCCCTGCCGGCCAACGCCCCGGTGATCATCGCCGGCGACTTCAACGACTGGAAAAGCCATGGCAACCGCACCCTTGGCCTGCAACGCGACTTGCACGAAGCCTTCGAACGCCACCACGGCCACCTCGCCCGCACCTATCCTGCCCGCCTGCCACTGCTGCGACTGGACCGCATTTACCTGCGTAATGCCGAAAGCCATGGGCCGCGGATTCTGGGGCACAAACCTTGGTCACACCTGTCAGATCACCTCCCGCTGGCCGTTGAAGTGCGACTTTAGCAATCATTCTTCATAGCCACGGCACGGCAAATAGCGATCCCCGCTATGCCCTGCTGTTTTTACCGATAAAACAACAGGTTGAGCGTTACGACGCACTTTGAACACTTCCTTCACGCTTTCTTGACGCAAGCGGCGACCTCTCCTTAGCTGAACAGTACCAAGCTGTAAAAAACTTGCGCCGGGCCTCTAGCTCGCGCCTTCGTGCGCGTTTGCGATAGCTGGCGTGCTGGTTTGGGTCGCCCACTGTTTTTGCCGTACAGCTCGTGACAACAGGCCAGGTCTCTCGGGCTGCACCACAAAAACAAAGGAGATCCGCCATGAAAAGCAACTCGAACCCCTTGCGCTTCGACGGCATTTTCTACGCGGTTTCCACGTCGCTGCTTCTGGCAACCCCGGTGGAAACGATCGCGTACGAACTGCAGGGTGACCCCACCTCCCCCAGCTTTCTGCAGCAACCCGTGGAGGCGCAACTGTCGCTCGACCCGCTCAGTGCCAGTGGGTTGAGTCTGGGCACCCTCAATGCGTTTTCGCAGCAGATGAGCGAACGCCACCAGCAGCCGGCACCCGACCTGATTGCCAGTCAGTGGGCGCAGTTCTTCCCCACCAGTGCGCGCGGCCGCGCGCTGCCCCCGGCACAGCTGGAGGCGCCCAGCCAGCAACTGATGATCGGCCCGGACCTGTTCGTGCGTGAAACAGCAGCAGGCGATGTGCACCGCGCTGGGATTTTCGTGGGGCACAACAACCTGCAAAGCAGCTTCAAAGGCGCGCGCCCTCTGCTGGGCGACAAGCAGCGCAAAGCGGTGAACCTGAGCGGTGAAAGCCTGGGGGTGTACTGGAGCATGACCCATGAACAGGGTTGGCACCTGGATGCCGTGGCCATGGGCTCGCGGATCGACGTGATGGGCCGTGGCGAAAACGGCCAGCGCCTGGACGACAGTGGCCACGCAATGACCTTCTCGGTAGAGGGCGGTTACCCGATCCGCCTGGGTGGCAACTGGGTCATCGAGCCCCAGGCACAGTTGATCAACCAGCAGTTCTTCCCTGGCAACCAGGTGCAGGAAGAGACCTTGCAAGCCTTTGACAGCCAGCCGAGCTGGAGCGGCCGGGTCGGTGCCAAGTTGTCCGGGCGCTACGAAGTGCGCGGCATGCCCATCGAACCCTATGTGCGGACCAACGTGTGGTATGACTTCAGCAATGCCAATGAGGTGAAGCTGGACGAGGTCGACAAGATCTCCAGTTCGCGCTACTCGACCACGGTGGAGTTAGGCTTGGGGCTGGTGGCGCGGGTGACGCCTTCGGTTGCTTTGTTCGTCAGCGCCGATTACAGCAGTGATGTGGACGACAATGACCTGAACGGGCTGATCGGCAGCCTTGGGGTGCGGATGCGGTGGTAGGCAGGGCCGGCCTCTTCGCGGGTAAACCCGCTCCTACACGGGTCACCGCCGGGTGCGGTATGTGTAGGAGCGGGTTTACCCGCGAAGGGGCCAGCACAGCCAACCGATCAGGCGGGCTTCATGATCAACACCCCCAGCGGCGGCAGGTTCAGGGCCAGCGATAATGGCTGCCCGTGGCTGGCCACTGGCTCACTGGCCACTGCCCCCAGATTACCCACGTTCGACCCGGCATACAGCTCGGCATCACTGTTCAGCAACTCCTGCCAACGCTCGCCGAACGGCACGCCAATGCGGTAGCCCTCACGGGGTACCGGGGTGAAGTTGGCCACCACCAGCACCGGCTCGCCGCTGCTGCTCCAGCGCAGCCAGGCGTACACGCTGTTCTGTGCGTCGTCACCGATCAGCCACTGGAAGCCCTGCGGCTGGCAATCCTGCTCGTGCAGCGCCGGCACTTCGCGGTACAGGCGGTTGAGGTCACCCACCAGGCGCTGCACGCCCTGGTGCTCGGGATACTGCAGCAGGTACCAGTCCAGTTCGCTGTCGTGGTTCCACTCACGCCACTGGCCGAACTCGCAGCCCATGAACAGCAGCTTCTTGCCCGGGTGTGCCCACATGAAGGTGAGGTAGGCGCGCAGATTGGCGAACTTCTGCCAGCGGTCGCCGGGCATCTTGTCGATCAGCGAATGCTTGCCGTGCACCACCTCATCATGGGAAATGGGCAGGATGAAGTGCTCGGAATAGGCATAGATCAGCCCGAAGCTCATCTCGTTGTGGTGGTAGGTGCGGTGCACCGGGTCGTTCTGAATGTAGTGCAGGGTGTCGTGCATCCAGCCCATGTTCCACTTGTAGGCAAAACCCAGGCCGCCCTGTTGGGTAGGTTGACTGACCCCGGGCCAGGCGGTGGACTCTTCAGCGATGATCAGCGCGCCAGGGGCCTCGTGGGCAGCCACGCCGTTAAGGTGGCGGATGAAGTCGATGGCTTCCAGGTTCTCGCGCCCGCCGTGGCGGTTGGGTACCCATTCGCCAGCCTTGCGCGAGTAGTCGCGGTACAGCATCGAGGCCACCGCATCGACGCGCAGGCCGTCGATGTGGAAATGCTTCAACCAGTGCAGCGCCGAAGCCATCATGAAGCCGCGCACTTCATTGCGCCCGAGGTTGTAGATCAGCGTGTTCCAGTCCTGGTGGTAGCCCTCCAGGGGGTTGTCGTATTCGTAGAGCGCAGTGCCATCGAAGCGCGCCAGGCCATGTTCGTCGGTGGGAAAATGCGCCGGCACCCAGTCCAGCAGCACACCAATGCCTCCCTGGTGGCAGGCGTCGATGAACGCGGCGAAATCCTCGGCACTGCCATAGCGCGAGGTGGGCGCGAACATTGACAGTGGTTGATAGCCCCAGGAGCCGCCGAACGGGTGCTCCATGATCGGCAGCAGTTCGATGTGGGTAAAGCCCAGTTCCTGCACATAGGGCACCAGCCGCTCGGCCAGTTCGCGCCAATTGTAGAAACGCCCGATTTCCCCCGCTTCGTCCAGCTCGCAGCGCCATGACCCTGGGTGCAGCTCGTAGATCGACAACGGCGCGTTGTAGGCATGGCGCTGGGCGCGTTGCGCCATCCAGTCATGGTCCTGCCAGGCGTGGCTGAGTTCACCGGCTACCTTGGACGCCGTGCTCGGCGGCAGCTCGGTGGCACGGGCCAGCGGGTCGGCCTTCAGCGGCAGTATGCCGTCCTTGCCGAGTACTTCGAACTTGTAGGTTTCGCCCACGCCCAGACGCGGAATGAACAGCTCCCACACCCCGGCACCGTGGCGCAGGCGCATGGGGTGACGGCGGCCATCCCAGTTGTTGAAATCACCCACCACCGACACCCGCCGGGCATTCGGCGCCCAGACCGAGAAACACACGCCGTCGATGCCATCGACCTGAGTCGGCTGGGCACCGAAGCGCCCGGACAAATCGCGGTGATTGCCTTCCGCGAACAAGTGAAGGTCCATGTCTCCCAATTGCGGGCCAAAGCTGTAGGGGTCTTCGGTAACCTGCTCGCCACCGGCCCAGACGATGTGAAGCTGATAGGGCTGTGCCTTATCGAGGTGCGCGCTGAACAACCCGGGCAGGCTGCCCTGCTCCATTTCGGCAAGGACTCGCCCGTCCTCCCGGGCCTGAATGTGCACTTTCAGGGCATTGGGCAGAAAGGCGCGGACCAGCTGCCCGCCTGCGCCGTCGCCGTGGGGGCCGAGTACCGCAAAAGGATCGGCGTGTTCGGCGCGGGCCAGGGCGTCGAGGTCCCGTTGCCGAAGGCCACCGTTTTCACGCGTTGTAACGTTCATTCTGACTCTCCCCAGGTACTGATCAGTCCATGCAGACCATGCAAAGGCACGGCCAGCCAGCTCGGACGGTTTTCGGCTTCGTATGTAATCTCGTAGGCGGCTTTTTCCAGGCAGAACAGCTCCAGCGCCGCGCGCTCGCCCTCGGCGTGCTGCCAGGCGTGGGGCATGGCGGCAGTGGCCAGGCCATAGGCTTCGACAAAGGCATGCCGGGACTGGTGCAGGTACTGCCGGGCAACCCGCTGCCGGGCTTGCCGCGCCGGTTCGGAAAGGTCCACCGCAGACGCGCTGCGCAAGATCATCGCAGCAGCATAGTCGAAGGATCGCAGCACGCCGCTGACATCCTTGTAGGGGCTGTGTTTTGCCCGGCGCTCTTCAAGGGGCCGGGCGGGTTCGCCTTCAAAATCGATGAGGTAGGCATCCCCCTGCACCACCAGCACCTGGCCCAGATGCAGGTCGCCGTGTACACGCATCAGCAGGCCCCCCTGAGCCTGCTTGCTCAGGGTGTCGATGTGCTGGGCCAGGCCGTCACGCTGTTGCTGCAGGTCGTCGACCAAGGCCTGGCTGTCGCGGTCTAAGGTGTCACGGTGCTGGGCCAGCAGGTCGAGGGCGTGGGTCAGTTCAGTGCTGATCTGTACACACCAGCGCTCGCTGTCCTGCGCATCGCTGGGGCGCGGCTGGAAGGCCGGGTCTTCGGTGGGTGCGGCCAGCAGCAGGTGCATCTCGCCCAGGCGCTGGCCAAGCAAGGCCGCAAAGCCGCTGAGTTCGGCCAGGGCGTCAGTGTGCGCTTCGGCGTCGTTGCGGGTGGGCTCCATCTGGTCGCGGATGGCCCTTTCCAGCGTGTTCTGAGTCCAGCCCCAGGCGTCGCCCTGGTTACTCAGGTAACCTTGGGCAATCATCAGCAGGTGCGGCGCGTGTTGCTCGTCCACCCGGCTGACCCAGGCCAGCAGCGGCGAGATATTGGCAAAACCGGCGGCGGTCAGGTAGGCACTCATTTCCAGCTCTGGATGGATACCCGGGTTGACCCGGCGGATCAGCTTGAGCACCACGCGGTCGCCGATGACCACCGAACTGTTGGACTGCTCGGCGCTGAGGTAGCGCACTTCGCTCTCCTCGTCGAGCGCCAGGCCGGCCAGTTGCTCTGTGCATTCGAAGCGCAATTCACCCTCACCGTCCTCACCGTCGCCACACGGCAGACGCAGGCCATCCTGGCAGGCCTGCATCACGGCGTGAATGAACGGCTCGAGGACGAAGGCGTCTGTAATCAAGCCAACCTGGTGGGCACGGCGCACCCGCGACAACGCCAGCTGCTGCGGCAGCGCGGTATGAATCTGTTCCTCACGCAGCAGGCCGAACGGCAGCTGGTAGCGGGTGGCCGTGCCGTCACTGAGCACCTCGATTTCGCTGAGCAACACCGGCGTGGTGGCGGTGCCGAAACGCACGCCGTAACACAGGCGCACGGCATCGATCGGCCCTTCCTTGCCGGCGAACCAGCGGCGCTTGGGCAGGTACTGCGGCAGGATGGTGCTTTGCAGCGTATCGCTTGCGGGGGCTTGCAGCAGTTCTTCCATGCGCTTGCGCAGTACCAATGTGGTCAATTCGGGTAACCCCTCGGTGGGCTGGATGTGCCAGCTGGGCATGCGATCGCGGCTGGCCAGCAGGAACCAGTAGAACGCATAAGGTGGCAAGGTCAGCAGAAACGGCAGTTGGCCGATTGGCGGGAACGCGCTGCCACCCAGCATCTCCACCGGTACTTTGTCGGCGTATTGTGACAATTCGAGTTCGGCAGCCTGGGCGGCGCGGGACACGTTGGCCACGCAGAGGATGACCTCGGTATTGCCGTCGGCGTCGGTGTACTCGCGGATATAGGCAAGGATGCGCCGGTTGCTGGGTGTGAGGGTGCGCAGGCTGCCGCGACCAAAGGCCTTCTGCTGCTTGCGCACCGCCAGCATGCGCCGGGTCCAGTTCAGCAGCGAATGCGGATCGTGGCTTTGCGCCTCGACGTTGACGGTCTGGTAACCGTAGAGCGGGTCCATGATCGGCGGCAGCACCAGGCGCTGCGGGTCGGCGCGGGAAAAACCGCCGTTGCGGTCTGGCGACCACTGCATGGGTGTGCGAACGCCATCGCGGTCACCCAGATAGATATTGTCGCCCATACCCAGTTCGTCGCCGTAATACAGGGTTGGCGTGCCGGGCATCGACAACAGCAGGCTGGTCAGCAGCTCTATGCGCCGACGGTCACGCTGCAGCAGGGGCGCCAGGCGCCGGCGAATGCCTAGGTTGATGCGCGCTCGGCGGTCTTCGGCGTAATAGTTCCACAGGTAATCACGCTCGCGGTCGGTGACCATTTCCAAGGTCAGTTCATCATGGTTGCGCAAAAAGATCGCCCACTGGCAGTTGGCCGGGATTTCCGGGGTCTGGCGCAGGATGTCGGTGATAGGGAAGCGGTCTTCCATGGCCAAGGCCATGTACATGCGCGGCATCAACGGAAAGTGGAAGGCCATATGGCATTCGTCGCCGTCGCCCTCGCCGAAGTACGGGCGCGTGTCTTCCGGCCACTGGTTGGCTTCGGCCAGCAGCATGCGATCGGGGTAGTTGGCATCGATCTCGGCGCGGATCGCCTTGAGCACGTCGTGGGTTTCGACAAGGTTTTCGTTGTTGGTGCCGTCGCGCTCGATCAGGTAAGGGATCGCGTCCAGCCGCAGGCCATCTACACCCAGGTCCAGCCAGAAGCGCATGACGCCGATCACCGCCTTGAGCACCTGCGGGTTGTCGAAGTTGAGGTCCGGCTGGTGGGAGTAGAACCGGTGCCAGAAGTACTGGCCGGCGACCGGGTCCCAGGTCCAGTTGGACTTTTCGGTGTCGAGGAAGATGATGCGCGTGCCGTCGTACTTCTGGTCGTCGTCCGACCACACGTAGAACTCGCGCGCCTTGCTGCCGCGCTTGGCGTGGCGGGCGCGCTGGAACCACGGGTGCTGGTCGCTGGTGTGGTTGATGACCAGCTCGGTGATCACCCGCAGGCCGCGCTTGTGGGCCTCGGCGATGAAACGGCGGGCGTCGGCCATGCTGCCGTAGTCGGGGTGCACGGCCTTGTATTCGGCAATGTCGTAGCCGTCGTCACGGCGTGGCGAGGGATAGAACGGCAGCAGCCACAGGGTGTTGACGCCCAGCTCGGCGATATAGTCGAGCTTGCTGATCAGCCCGGCGAAGTCGCCGATGCCGTCATTGTTCGAGTCGAAGAACGACTTGATGTGCAGTTGGTAGATGACGGCGTCCTTGTACCACAGCGGGTCGTCGATGAAGGCTGCCGGGCGGGAACGCTTGGCCATGTGCGACTCCTTTCAATTGCATGCACAGACATCCGAGCTTGCTCGATCCCCCGTAGGAGCGGGTTTACCCGCGAAGATGACAGCGCGGTGCCGAGGTGCATGGCACCGGCTTCGCCGGTGTTCGCGGGTAAACCCGCTCCTACGGGGGGCACAGTCTGAGCCTTGTTAACGGGCTTTCTCGATGCGCCAGATGCCGAACGGCAGGTGCCAGGGCTCTATGCGCATCCATTGGGTCTTGCCGTACCAGGACCAGCGGTGGCCGTTCATCAGGTCTTCACCCTGGGTTTCGGCGTTGTCGTCCAGCCCCAACTCCCACAGTGGCAATTCGAAGTGCGCCTCCTGGGCGTTGTGCGGGTCGAGGCTGACGGCCACCAGGATGTAGTTGTCACGCTCGGGCGTACGCTTGGCGAAGTACAGAATGTTGTCGTTCCAGCAATTGAAGAAGGCCACGCCCAGGTGGGTTTGCAAGGCGCGGTTCTGCCGGCGAATACGGTTGAGCTGGGCGATCTCGGCGATGATGTTGCCGGGCTGGGTGAAATCGCGTGGACGGATTTCGTACTTCTCCGAATCCAGGTACTCCTCCTTGCCCGGCAACGGCGTGCCCTCGCACAGCTCGAAGCCCGAATACATGCCCCACAAGCCTGAGCCCATGGTCGCCAGCGCGGCACGGATAAGGAAACCTGCGCGGCCTGAGGTGTGCAGGAAAAACGGGTTGATGTCCGGTGTATTGACGAAGAAGTTGGGCCGGTAGCACTGGCTCCACGGCGGCTGGTTGAGCTGCTCGAAATATTCGCGCAGCTCCTGCTTGTGGTTACGCCAGGTGAAATAGGTATAGCTCTGTGCGTAGCCGACCTTGCCCAGGCGCGCCATCATCGCCGGTTTGGTAAAGGCTTCGGCGAGGAAGATGACGTCGGGGTGCTGGCTGCGCACATTGGCGATCAGCCATTGCCAGAACGGCAACGGCTTGGTGTGCGGGTTGTCGACGCGGAAGGTCTTGACGCCCTCCTCGACCCAGCCGACCACCACATCGCGCAGGGCGAGCCACAACGAAGGCACGGCCTCTGGCGCATAGAAATCGACGTTGACGATGTCCTGGTACTTTTTCGGCGGGTTTTCGGCGTAGCGGATGGTGCCGTCCGGGCGCCAGCTGAACCAGCCCGGGTGCTCCTTGAGCCAGGGGTGGTCCTGGGAGCACTGGATGGCGAAATCGAGGGCAATTTCCAGGCCGTGTTCCGCCGCCGCAGCCACCAGTCGACGGAAGTCATCGCGGCTGCCCAGTTGCGGGTGAATGGCATCGTGGCCACCCTCCGGGCTGCCGATGGCATAGGGGCTGCCCGGGTCGCCCGGCTCGGCCTTGAGGGCGTTGTTGCGGCCCTTGCGATGCTGCATGCCGATGGGGTGGATGGGCGGGAAGTACAGTACGTCGAAGCCCATGTCGCGGATCATCGGCAGCCGTTCGTGCACGTCGTTGAAGGTGCCGTGACGCTGCGGGTCGTCGGTCATCGAGCGCGGGAACAGCTCGTACCAGCTGGCGAACAGGGCGGCCGGGCGGTCGACATCAAGGGGGAAATCAGGGCTGCGGGTCAGGTAGCTGCGGTGTTCGGCTTCGCCCATCAGGCGGGCGGTGGTCGGGTCGAGAAACACGGCCACCTGATCATCGGTACTGAGGGTGGCCAGGCGGTTCTGCACGGCCTCGAGCTCCTCGCGCAGGGCGCCGCTGCACAGCTCGATGCCTTTGCCCAGCATCAAACGGCCTTCTTCCAGCTCCAGTTTGACCTCGACGCCGGCGTGGTACTTCTTCTCCAGATCGTGGCAATAGGTGGCAAACGGGTCGATCCAGGCCTCGATACTGAACCGGTGCGGGCCCAGCTCGGTGGGGGTGAATTCGGCCTGCCACAGGTCGTTGCCCGCCGACTGCATCGGCACACAATGCCAGCGCCTGCTGTGGGCCTGGCGCCAGTTGAGCATCACCGCCAGGCGGTCGTGGCCGTCGCTGTACGCCTTGGTGCTGACTGTCACGGGCTGGCCGCTGACGGCCTTGGCGGCGAAGCTGCCGGCGTCGAGCACGGGTTGGGTGTCTTCGATCACGATGCGTGGCGCCAACAGCGCCTGGGCAAGGCTAATGGCCTGGTCCGGGTGATCGTTCGCCATGGGCACGCTTTCAAAGGGCTCGTTTCGTGACATCGACCTTGCTCCCTCAGGCTGGTGGCGGTAAGGGTTCAGAGCCGGGCACAGGCGCGGGGTTCAAAATAATTGAGCGAACGGCAGCTGCCAGCGGTCAGAGCCTACAGCACCTCTTCACTCACCCACGCGAGGTCAGGCCATGAACATTCCCATTCCACCGGAGACACCCGATCCCAATATCGACGACCCCAGCTTGCCACCACCCGTACCGGAAGAAGACCCGGACGAGCTGCCGATCAAGCCGACCGTACCGCCGACAGTGGGCGACCCGCCGAGCCAGGAGCCACCGGTGAAGGCTTAAGGGTAGACCACGCCATCGGCGTGAACAGCTAATGTCCGCTGCTCCATTGAAAGGTTGAGGATGACCGGGTGCTTGGCAAGGTGAAGATCTTGCATTGATCGGGCCGGCCTCTTCGCGGGTAAACCCGCTCCTACACAGGGACCGTGCCGGCCTTGAATGCGGCGCTGTCCCTGTGTAGGAGCGGGTTTACCCGCGAAGAGGCCGGCCGCGCCAGCACATCAACCCGCAGATGCAGCTGCAATCTCCGCCACACTGATCTCACGCATCCGGAACTTTTGCACCTTCCCCGTCACTGTCATCGGGTACTCGTCGACGAAGCGGATATACCGCGGCACCTTGAAGTGGGCAATGCGTGCCTTGCACCAGCCCTGCAGCTCCTCGACCGTGGCGCTGTGCCCCGGGTGCAGCTTGATCCAGGCGACGATCTCTTCGCCATAGCGGCTACACGGAATGCCGATCACCTGTGCATCGGCCACCGCCGGGTGGGTGTAGAAAAACTCTTCCAGCTCACGCGGATAAATGTTCTCGCCGCCGCGAATGATCATGTCCTTGTTGCGCCCGACGATGCGCACATAGCCCTGCTCGTCCATCACCGCCAGGTCACCCGAATGCATCCAGCCAGCCGGGTCGATGGCATCCGCCGTGGCCTGGGGGTTGTCCCAGTAGCCCAGCATCACGCTGTAGCCGCGGGTGCACAGCTCGCCAATCTCACCGCGCGGGACGATGCAGCCATCGGCGTCCACCAGTTTGTTTTCCAGCTGCGGCTGGGTGCGGCCGACGGTGGTCACGCGCAGCTCCAGGTCGTCGTCCGGGCCGGTCTGCAGTGACACCGGGCTGGTTTCGGTCATGCCGTAGGCGATCTGCACTTCTGCCATGTGCATCTGGTCGATGACCCGGCGCATCACTTCGATCGGGCAGGTAGCGCCGGCCATGATGCCGCTGCGCAGGGTCGACAGGTCCATCTGCGCACGCGAGGGGTGATCAAGCATCGCGATGAACATGGTCGGCACGCCGTACAGGATGCTGGCACGCTCCTCGGCCACGGCGCGCAGGGTGAGCTCGGCGTCGAAGGCGTCGTTGGGGTAGATCATGGTGCTGCCGTGGGTGATGCAACCGAGGTTGGCCATGACCATGCCGAAACAGTGGTACAGCGGCACCGGGATCACCATACGGTCGCGGGCCGTCAGGCCAAGGCTTTCACCCACCATGAAACCGTTGTTGAGGATGTTGTAGTGACTGAGCGTGGCACCTTTGGGCGCACCGGTGGTGCCGGAGGTGTACTGGATGTTTACCGGCTGGTCGAATTGCAGGCTTTGCTGACGGGCTGTGCAGGCTTCGGCAGACGTCTGCCCTGCCCGCTCGGCCAGTGCGTGCCAGGGCAGGAAACCGGCAGGCGGGTTGGCGGCCAGGCTGATGACGCCACGCAACTGGGGCAGGCATTCACTGGCCAGCTCACCAGGCCGGGCGCTGGCCAGCTCAGGCACCAGCTCCTGCAGCATGGCGTGGTAATCAGATGTCTTGAAGGCTTCAGCGCAGACCAGCCAGCGGCAGCCGGACTGGCGCAACACGTATTCCAGCTCACCCACACGGTAGGCCGGGTTTATGTTGACCAGGATGGCGCCGACCTTGGCACTGGCCAGCTGCAAGATGCACCACTGGGCGCAGTTGGGCGACCAGATGCCAACACGGTCGCCGGTGTTCACGCCCAGTGCGATCAGGGCGCGGGCGTGTATTTCGACCTGCTCGGCCAGCTGCCGCCAGCTGTAACGCAGGCCCTGGTGGCGGGACACCAGGGCCTCGCTGTCGCAACAGCGGGCCACGGTGGCATCGAAGGCCTGGCCGATGGTCTGTGTCAGCAAGGGTCGGTCCTGGCGACCGCGGGTATAGCTCGGTTGACTCATGGGTGTCCCTTCTTGTGGTTGTTTTGGGCACGGCTGAAGCAAGCGGGAATACTCTGGCGCAGATTTACGTTTACGTAAAGGTGACGAGTGGATTGACAGTGCCTCCCTGCAGGTTTACGTTAACGTAAAGGTGATGAACGATACCCACTTGAGGCGCCACGCCGCCCTCTGTGGGAGCGGGCTTGCCCGCGAATGCGACCGATCAGGTAATGACGGTGACCCTGCTGACGTATTCGCGGGCATGCCCGCTCCCACAGGGGGCGGGGCTGGATCCCAAGCTATGGTGTAACCCAATTTCAAGAACAAGAAGGTGCCTCAGCATGCATTACCCCTCCCTGAACTTCGCCCTGGGCGAAACCATCGACATGCTCCGTGACCAGGTTCGCACCTTCGTCGCCGCCGAACTGGCCCCGCGCGCCGCGCAGATCGACCACGACAACCTGTTCCCCGCCGACATGTGGCGCAAGTTCGGTGACATGGGCCTGCTGGGCATCACCGTACCGGAAGAGTACGGCGGCGCTGGCCTGGGCTACCTGGCCCATGTAGTGTCGATGGAAGAGATCAGCCGTGGCTCAGCCTCGGTGGCACTGTCCTACGGCGCCCATTCCAACCTGTGCGTCAACCAGATCAACCGCAACGGCACCCATGAGCAGAAGCTCAAGTACCTGCCCAAGCTGATCAGCGGCGAGCACATCGGCGCCTTGGCCATGAGCGAGCCCAATGCCGGCTCCGACGTGGTGTCGATGAAGCTGCGCGCAGAAAAACGCGGCGATCACTACGTGCTCAATGGCAGCAAGACCTGGATCACCAACGGCCCCGACGCCAACACCTACGTGATTTACGCCAAGACCGACCTGGACAAGGGTGCGCACGGCATCACCGCGTTCATCGTCGAGCGTGACTGGAAAGGCTTCAGCCGCAGCAACAAGTTCGACAAGCTGGGCATGCGCGGGTCCAACACCTGCGAGCTGTTCTTCGATGGCGTGGAAGTGCCGGCAGAGAACATCCTGGGCCAACTCAACGGCGGCGTGCGCGTCCTCATGAGCGGCCTGGACTACGAACGTGTGGTGCTGTCCGGCGGCCCGACCGGCATCATGCAAAGCTGCATGGATCTGGTGGTTCCGTATATCCACGACCGCAAGCAATTCGGCCAGAGCATCGGCGAGTTCCAGCTGATCCAGGGCAAGATTGCCGACATGTACACCCAGCTGAACGCCAGCCGCGCCTACCTGTATGCCGTGGCCCAGGCCTGCGACCGTGGCGAGACCACCCGCAAGGACGCTGCCGGCGTGATCCTGTACACCGCCGAGCGCGCCACGCAAATGGCCCTGGAGGCGATCCAGATTCTTGGCGGCAACGGCTATATCAACGAATTCCCGGCTGGGCGCCTGTTGCGCGACGCCAAACTGTACGAAATCGGTGCCGGCACCAGCGAAATCCGCCGGATGCTGATCGGCCGCGAGCTGTTCAACGAAACCCGCTGAACATAAGGGACGGGCGCACATGGCTACCTTGCACACCCAGATCAACCCGCGTTCGGCAGAATTTGCCGTCAACAGCGCGGCCATGCTCGAACAGGTCCAGGCCCTGCGCGGCCTGCTCGCCCAGGTTGCCCAGGGCGGCGGGCCCAAGGCCCAGGAACGGCATACCTCGCGTGGCAAACTGCTGCCGCGCGAGCGTATCGACCGCCTGCTGGACCCGGGCTCGCCGTTCCTCGAAATCGGCCAGTTGGCCGCCCATGAGGTGTACGGCGAAGACGTGCCAGCGGCGGGCGTGATCGCCGGCATCGGCCGCGTGGAAGGCGTGGAATGCATGATCGTGGCCAACGACGCCACGGTAAAAGGCGGTTCGTACTACCCGCTGACGGTCAAGAAGCACCTGCGTGCGCAAACCATCGCCCTGCAGAACCGCCTGCCGTGCATCTATCTGGTGGACTCCGGCGGCGCCAACTTGCCACGCCAGGATGAAGTGTTCCCCGACCGCGAGCATTTCGGGCGCATCTTCTTCAACCAGGCCAACATGAGCGCGCAAGGCATCCCGCAGATCGCCGTGGTGATGGGCTCGTGCACCGCTGGCGGCGCGTACGTGCCGGCCATGGCCGACGAAGCGATCATGGTGCGCCAGCAGGCGACCATCTTCCTCGCCGGCCCGCCGCTGGTGAAAGCCGCCACCGGCGAAGTGGTGAGCGCCGAAGACCTCGGCGGCGCCGATGTGCATTGCCGTACCAGCGGCGTCGCCGACCATTATGCCGACAACGACGAACACGCCCTGGCCATCGCGCGACGCAGTGTGGCCAACCTCAACTGGCACAAGCTCGGCAAGCTGCAGCGGTTTGCACCAGTGGCACCGCTTTATGCGGCCGACGAGCTGTACGGCGTGGTTCCGGCCGATGCCAAGCAACCGTTCGACGTGCGCGAGGTGATCGCACGCCTGGTCGATGGCTCGGTGTTCGATGAATTCAAGGCGCTGTTCGGCACCACCCTGGTGTGCGGCTTCGCCCACCTGCATGGCTACCCGGTGGCCATCCTGGCCAACAACGGCATCCTGTTCGCCGAAGCCGCGCAAAAAGGCGCGCACTTCATCGAACTGGCCTGCCAGCGTGGCATCCCTTTGCTGTTCCTGCAGAACATCACCGGTTTCATGGTCGGTAAGAAATACGAAGAAGGCGGCATCGCCAAGCACGGCGCCAAACTGGTCACCGCCGTGGCCTGCGCCCAGGTGCCGAAGTTCACGGTGATCATCGGCGGCAGCTTTGGCGCCGGCAACTACGGCATGTGCGGCCGCGCCTACGACCCACGCTTCCTGTGGATGTGGCCCAACGCGCGGATTGGCGTGATGGGCGCCGAACAGGCCGCCGGGGTGCTGGCCCAGGTCAAGCGCGAGCAGAGCGAACGCAGCGGCCAGCCATTCAGTGCCGAAGACGAAGCCAGGCTCAAGCAGCCGATCCTCGACCAGTACGAGCGTCAGGGCCACCCCTATTATTCCAGCGCCCGCCTGTGGGACGACGGCGTCATCGACCCGGCACAGACCCGCGACGTCCTCGGCCTGGCGTTGTCTGCCGCGCTGAACGCGCCGATCGAACAGAGCCGCTTCGGCATTTTCCGGATGTGACCCATGAGCGATTTCAGCACCCTCGAAGTGATCCGCGACCCACGCGGCTTCGCCACCCTGTGGTTAAGCCGTGAGGACAAGAACAACGCCTTCAATGCGCAGATGATCCGCGAGCTGATCGTGGCCATCGACCAGTTGGCCGAAGACGCCAGCCTGCGCTTTGTGCTGCTGCGCGGCCGTGGCCGGCACTTCAGCGCCGGTGCCGACCTGGCCTGGATGCAGCAGTCGGCACAACTGGACTTCAACACCAACCTGGATGACGCCCACGAACTGGGTGAGCTGATGTACGCCCTGCACCGCCTCAAGGCCCCGACCCTGGCCGTGGTGCAAGGCGCAGCCTTCGGCGGCGCGCTGGGCCTGATCAGTTGCTGCGACATGGCCATCGGCGCCGAAGACGCCCAGCTGTGCCTGTCGGAAGTACGCATCGGCCTGGCCCCGGCGGTGATCAGCCCGTTCGTGGTCAAGGCCATTGGCGAACGCGCCGCGCGCCGCTACGCCCTCACCGCCGAGCGTTTCACTGGCGTGCGCGCCCGCGAGCTGGGCCTGCTGGCCGAGGTGTACCCGGCCAGCGAACTGGACGACCACGTCGAAGCCTGGGTAAGCAACCTGCTGCAGAACAGCCCACAAGCGTTGCGCGCCACCAAGGACTTGCTGCGCGAAGTGGACGACGGCGAACTCAGCCCGGCCCTGCGCCGTTACTGCGAAAACACCATCGCCCGTATCCGCGTCAGCGCCGAAGGCCAGGAGGGCCTGCGCGCTTTCCTGGAAAAACGCCGCCCCGCCTGGCAAACCGTTGACAAGAAGGAGCCGCGCCCATGAGCCGCCCCGCTTTGACCACCCTGCTGGTCGCCAACCGCGGCGAAATCGCCTGCCGGGTGATGCGCACCGCCAAGGCCATGGGCCTGACCACTGTTGCCGTGCACAGCGCCACCGACCGTGACGCCCGGCATAGCCGCGAAGCTGATATCCGCGTGGATCTCGGTGGCACCAAGGCCGCCGAAAGCTACCTGCTGAGCGACAAGCTGCTGGCAGCAGCCAAGGCCAGCGGTGCCCAGGCCATTCACCCAGGTTATGGTTTCTTGTCCGAGAACGCAGGTTTCGCCCGCGCCATCGAGCAGGCCGGGCTGATATTCCTCGGCCCACCGGCCAGCGCCATCGACGCCATGGGCAGCAAATCGGCAGCCAAGGCGCTCATGGAGGCAGCCGGCGTGCCGTTGGTTCCGGGCTACCATGGCGAGGCCCAGGACCTGGACACGTTCCGCGCCGCGGCCGAACGCATCGGCTACCCGGTGCTGCTCAAGGCCAGCGCTGGCGGCGGTGGCAAGGGCATGAAAGTGGTCGAGGAAGAAAGCCAGTTGGCCGACGCCCTGGCCTCGGCCCAGCGTGAGGCACAGTCGTCGTTCGGCGATGCGCGCATGCTGGTGGAAAAGTACGTGCTCAAGCCGCGCCATGTCGAAATCCAGGTGTTTGCCGACCAGCACGGCAACTGCCTGTACCTTAACGAACGCGACTGTTCCATTCAGCGCCGCCATCAGAAGGTGGTGGAAGAGGCCCCTGCCCCCGGCCTGTCGCCCGAACTGCGCCGGGCCATGGGCGAAGCGGCGGTGCGTGCCGCCCAGGCTATCGGTTACGTGGGTGCCGGCACCGTGGAGTTTCTGCTTGATGCACGTGGCGAGTTCTTCTTCATGGAGATGAACACCCGCCTGCAGGTGGAACACCCGGTCACTGAGGCCATAACCGGCCTGGACCTTGTTGCCTGGCAAATTCGCGTGGCCTGTGGCGAAGCCCTGCCGATCACACAGGAACAGGTGCCGCTGATCGGCCATGCCATCGAAGTACGCTTGTATGCCGAAGACCCGGCCAATGATTTTTTACCCGCGACCGGCAAATTGGCGCTGTACCGTGAATCGGCGCCTGGCGAAGGCCGGCGGGTGGACAGCGGGGTCAGCGAAGGCGATGTGGTGTCGCCGTTCTACGACCCGATGCTGGGCAAGCTGATTGCCTGGGGCGAAGACCGCGAGCAGGCGCGCTTGCGCTTGCTGGCCATGCTCGATGAGTTCGCCATTGGCGGGCTGAAGACCAACATTGCCTTCCTGCGGCGCATTCTCGCCCACCCGGCATTTGCTGCGGCGGAGCTGGATACCGGCTTCATTCCGCGTCATCAGCAGGTTCTGCTGCCTGCGCCGCAAGCACTACCGGCAGCCTTCTGGGAAGCGGCGGCAGAGGCGTGGCTGCAGGGCCAGGGGGTCCATCAGCGCGAAGACGACCACCATTCACCTTGGGGCGGGCGTAACGGCCTGCGCTTGGGCCTGCCGGCACGCAGCAGCTTGCATCTGGTGAGCGCTGGCCAAGACCAGGCAGTGGCCCTGGAACGCAGCGCTGCTTCCACCTGGCAGCTGCAAGGTGAGCAGTTGGTGCTTGATCAGAACGGCGTGCGTCGCCAGCATCTGGCAATCCGTCGGGGTGGCACGCTGTACCTGCACTGGGATGGCGAAATGCATGCCATCGAAGCCTTCGACCCGATTGCCGAGGCCGAAGCCAGCCACAGCCACCAGGGCGGGCTGGGTGCGCCCATGAACGGCAGTATCGTGCGGGTGCTGGTCGAACCTGGGCAGGTGGTGGAAGCCGGTACTGCGCTGGTGGTATTGGAGGCCATGAAGATGGAGCACAGCATTCGTGCGCCGCATGCCGGCACGGTGAAGGCGCTGTTCTGCCTGGAGGGGGATATGGTCAGCGAAGGGACTGTGCTGGTCGAACTGGTGGAATAACGGTGCCGGAGGGCCGCTTTGCGGCCCTAACGCAACACAAGGCCGCCCCTGCAACAGCCCGTAGGAGCGGGTTTACCCGCGAAAGGGCCGGGCCTGCTGGCCAATTTCCACTCGCCGTTCACCGTTTCCGCCGCTACCGTATTCGCGGGTAAACCCGCTCCTACACCTATCGGGGGTGGACACACATTGGTGATTGGGCGCAGGCCGTCGTGTAGGAGCGGGTTTACCCGCGAAGAGGCCGTGCCTGCTGGCCAATCTCCACCCGCCGTTCACCGTAGCCGCCACCACTCAAACCCTTTCAAAAGGCCCCATGCACCCGCACGACCACCCCAAGAAATTCGCAACCCTCTTCGCACAACAGCGCCGGGTAGTTACTGTTCAATGCCTTCAGATAACGCTGCCCACCTTCCTCGGCCAGCTCGCGGAAAATCGCCGGCTTGCCCGGCTGACGAGCGATAACCAAACGCCCCGCCTCAGCCTCTACACCGGGGTCCACCAGCATCCGCATGCCCTGCGGCACACTGCGGCCACTGACAGCGCTCATGGCATCGTTTTCCACGGTTAGCCAGAACGCCTTGCCCTGTGCCAGGTAGTCAGTCTGCTCGAAAACAGCAGGCTCTACAGCCGTTGCAGCATCTAACTCACTCCAACCCAGCACCGGGTAACGGAAGCAAACGATGTATCGCATGAGGTCGAGTTCATCATCGTCCGCTATCTCGTAAACACTACGCTCCTCGCCAACCTGCCCCTGGATGCGCAGCTGCAGGCTGACGTTGTAATGAGGCATGCCAATCTCGACGAACGTGCGGTTCATCGATTCGATTTTCGGCTGACGCCGCTTGTTCACCCAATGACCGACACTGCCTTGAGACACACCAACGCGCTCGGCAAGCTGCTCTTGAGTGAGCCCTAGCTCCTCCATCCGGTCACGGACGAGGGCAATCCATTTATCCATATTCATCGCTGGCACGATACGGACTGCCTTCAAGCGCTCAATAAACATTCAGTATTATTTATCGGGAAGAATAAAAATACTGTAGGTATTACCATCGACCTGACCCCTTCCCTACTGGCTCCGGCAGGTATCAGGATGAAACTACCGAAAAACGACGAAACAGATCTCGACAGCGAAGCCGCACGCCGCGCGCTCGACTATTACCTCAACCCCAACCCACCGCGGCCCACCCTGGACAACAGGATCTGGACCCTGCACGAAGGCGTAACCGGCGACCAGGCCCAGGAACACGCCATCGCCCTGCTGCGCTGCGCTGCGGCCACCGCCCAGGAAACCGCCACCCACCAGCACGGCAGCCAGCGAGAACTGACGTTCGCTTTGATGCACATGATGGACATGGCCCGCGCACTGCTGGAGCACAAACGCACCGAGTGAGCGGGTTCATAGACAAAAAAAAGGGAGAGGACGTGATGGCCAGGTAACGGCAAAAGCCCCGATTGCCGGGACAAGGAAGCGCGCCGGTACAACTTTTTTACCGGATCAGCAAAAAATCATTTGACTGGCAAATGATAACGATTATTATTGCACTCAGCTGATCGCGAGATCCGCTGGATAACCTGAAAGCTTAGGTCGCTCTCAGATTATCTCCTCATCAGGCTAATCACGGTTTTTGACCCGGCTTTTTTGCCGGGTCTTTTTTTTGGCTCTTCAGGCTAATGAAGATCGTGATGGCGCGCATGATAGCAAAGGTGTTTCAGGGCGTGAACGCTCGTTACAAAACTTTGCGGAATCAGCACTTGAGAATCAATCTCGTTTCGCCTACTCTGGTTCCGCATCAAGGAAGATGCCCCCTCCCCCCCTTTATAGAGCAAGGAGCTGTCCATGACCCGTCTGCTGCTGCCCCTTGAGCACCCCACTCCTGCTACCGAGCATGATGCCGACGATGCCCTGCTGCATGCACTGAAGCGGTTACCACGGCGCGTACAGCAAGTATTCCTGCTCAACCGCCTCGATCAGCTGGACTTCGCCAGCATTGCTGTGCGCCTTGACCTGCCACTGGCGAGTGTCGAGCGCAACATGGACCAGGCGCTGCAAGCTGGCCGCTCGCGCCGGGATGTGCTGGCGAGCGTGGCCGGGCAGTGGTATGTGCGCTTGCAGAGCCCGCAGGTGACGGCGTGCGAGCGTATCGACTTCCGCCGCTGGCTGGATGCGGATCCGGCGAACTTGCAGGCGTTTCACGATACGGAACTGCGGTGGCGCAGCCTGCTGGCGCCGGCACGGCAACTGGGCCATGACGGCTGGTATCGGCAAGGTCGGGCGGCGCTGTCGCTGGGCGGCTGCTCGGTTGCGGTCGGGCTGGGTGTGGCGGCGTTGGTGCTGGTTGGGTTCTGGGCTTGAACAGCGCTTCAGCATGGCTGTACGTCCCCGCCCCTGAGCATGCACCGTGCGCATGACCGACTTCAGTTGCGCGATAGCTTGGGTACAGTCATGCAGTGCCTGGACTCGCTCTTCGTTTTACACCGCCTCCTGCTTACATGACAGACACATCCGCCTGTTCGACCGCTATGAAATTGATGTCGCTGGTCAACTGACGCGCTACGTCGACCCTGAACAGAAAAACTTGCGATTTCACTACGACACCAGCGACCGTTTGGTCGAAACCGGGCAAAATAGCCGAGATATAAAATTTAGGCATAAAAAAAGAGGCCCTGAAGGCCTCTTCTTTTTGATCCCAGCGACGCACTGAGGATCGAATTTGGAGCGGGAAACGAGACTCGAACTCGCGACCCCGACCTTGGCAAGGTCGTGCTCTACCAACTGAGCTATTCCCGCGTCGTGATGGGTGCCATTCTAGCGATTTCTAAAACAGCGTCAACCCCTTGATTCAAAAAACTTTTATTTTTTTTCCGAACCTTCGCGCAGGTGCGGCCAGGCGGCCAGCAGGTAGTGCACCATCGACCACAGCGTCAGCCCCGCTGCCACCAGCAGCAGCCCGTAGCCCAGGATCACCCAGAAGGTCACCGCCGGTGGGTTGCCCAGCAGGATCACTAGCGCCAGCATCTGCGCCGCAGTCTTCCACTTACCGAGGTTGGACACCGCCACATGCGCCCGCGCCCCTAGCTCAGCCATCCACTCACGCAGCGCAGACACCACGATCTCGCGGCCGATGATCACCGCGGCTGGCAGGGTCAGCCAGAAGTTGGCGTGGGTCTGCACCAGCAGCACCAGGGCCACTGCCACCATTAGCTTGTCAGCCACCGGGTCGAGGAAGGCGCCGAACGGCGTGCTCTGCTGCAGGCGTCGTGCCAGGTAGCCATCCAGCCAATCGGTGGCGGCGGCAACGGCGAATACACTGCTGGCGGCCATGTAACTCCACTGATAGGGCATGTAGAACAGCAGAATGAAGCACGGAATGAGCAGGACGCGTAGAACGGTGAGCAGGTTTGGAATATTCATCGGTACGACTGGCTGCAAGTTGAGCCCGGCATTCTACTCGCTATGCAGGCTGGCATAAATCGACTCGGCAAGCTTTTTACTGATGCCGGGGGCTTTGGCGATTTCATCGATACTGGCGCGGTTGAGCTCCTGCAGGCCGCCGAAATGTTTCAGCAGGTCGCGGCGGCGCTTGGGCCCTACCCCGGCCACATCTTCAAGGCTGGAAACTCGACGGGCCTTGCCACGGCGGGCGCGGTGGCCGGTGATAGCGAAGCGGTGAGCTTCGTCGCGGATCTGCTGGATCAGGTGCAACGCCGATGAATCGCCCTTGAGGGTAAATTCGTGATGGACATCGTTCAGGTACAGGGTTTCGAAACCCGCCTTGCGTGTGACACCCTTGGCCACACCCAGCAGGGTCAGGTCGGTGAAGCCCAGCTCCTGCATCACATCGCGCGCCATGTTCAGCTGGCCCTTGCCGCCGTCCACCAGCAGCACGTCGGGCAGCTTGCCCTCGCCGTCCTTGATGCGCCCATAGCGGCGGGTCAGGGCCTGATGCATGGCCGCGTAATCGTCACCTGCGGTGACGCCTTCGATGTTGAAGCGGCGGTAGTCGGACTTGATCGGCCCTTCGGGGCCGAATACCACGCAACTGGCCACGGTAGCTTCACCACTGGAGTGGCTTATGTCGTAGCATTCCAGGCGTTGCGGCACTTCATCCAGGCCCAGCACTTCGGCCAGGGCTTCGAAGCGAGCAGCCATGTGCTGGCGGTTGGCCAGGCGGGCATTCAGCGCCTGCTCGGCATTGGTCACGGCCAGTTGCTGCCAGCGGGCGCGGGTGCCACGCACCCGGTGGCTGATGGTCAGTTCGCGGCCACGCAGCGTGTGCAGCGCTTCGGTGATGGCGTTGAAGTCTTCGTGAACAACATTGACGATCAACTCGCCGGGCAGCTCGCGCTCTGCGTTGCCCAGATAGTACTGGGAAAGGAATGCGGCCATGACCTCGGCCACCTCCTCCTCGATGCCCACCTGCGGGAAGAAGTTCTTGCTGCCCAGTACTCGCCCGCCGCGCACGCTGATCAGGTGCACACAGGCACCACCTGGGTTGACGAAGGCGGCGATGACGTCGACATCGCCGCTGCCGCCCTCGATGTACTGTTGGTCCTGCACGCGGCGCAACAAGGCGATCTGGTCGCGCAACTCGGCGGCTTTTTCGAAATCGAGCGCCATGGCGGCCTTTTCCATCTCGGCGTTCAACTCATTGCCCAGTTGCTGGCTACGCCCTTCCAGAAACATCACCGAATGACGCACGTCTTCTGCGTATTCCTCGGCAGTCACCAGGTCGGTGCAGGGCGCTTTGCAGCGTTTTATCTGGTACTGCAGGCATGGCCGGGTGCGGTTGGCGTAGTAGCTATCTTCGCACTGACGCACAGAAAAAGCCTTTTGCAGCAGGCTAAGGCTTTCGCGAATGGCCCCGGCGCTGGGGTACGGGCCAAAGTAACGGCCCTTGGCTTTTTTCGCCCCACGGTGAATGCCCAGGCGCGGGAACTCGCCATCGGACAGAAACACGTAGGGGTAGGACTTATCGTCGCGCAGCAGGATGTTGTAAGGCGGCCGCCACTCCTTGATCAGGTTCTGCTCCAGCAGCAACGCCTCGGTTTCGTTGGCGGTGATGGTGGTTTCAACCTGGGCGATACGCGCAACCAGCGCGGCGGTCTTGGGCGCAAGGCCAGCCTTGCGGAAATAGCTGGCCAGGCGTTTCTTCAGGTTCTTGGCCTTGCCCACGTAAAGCAGCCGGGCTTCGCCATCGAACATCCGGTAAACGCCCGGGCGACCGCTGCAGGTCGCCAGGAATGCGCTGGCATCAAAGACTTGGGACATGAGGTTTTACAGACTTGCGTCAACCATACCGTGGCGAACGGCCAGCAACGTCAGTTCAACGTCGCTGGTGACCGAGAGTTTTTCAAAGATCCGATAACGGTAAGTATTGACGGTCTTGGGCGAGAGGCACAACTTGTCGGAGATGATCTGCACTTTCTGGCAGCCGACAATCATCAGGGCAATCTGGATTTCCCGCTCGGACAACGCGTCGAACGGCGAGCCCTGCGGCTGGAACGGTTTCAGCGCCAACTGCTGGGCGATCTGCGGGCTGATATAGCGCTGGCCGGCAAAGGCCAGTCGAATGGCCTGGACCATTTCGTCAAGGCCTGCACCCTTGGTCAGGTAGCCGGCAGCGCCGGCCTGCAACAAGCGTGTGGGGAACGGGTCTTCCTCGCACACCGTCACCGCCACTACCTTGATGTCAGGATGGCTGCGCAGCAGCTTGCGGGTGGCCTCCAAGCCGCCGATGCCGGGCATTTTCACATCCATCAGCACAACGTCCGGTTTCAGCTCCCGGGCCAGTTTCAGCGCCGACTCGCCGGAATCTCCCTCACCCACCACCTGCAGGCCGTCGATGTCGGCCAACATGCGTGTAATACCGGTTCGTACCAGATCGTGATCATCGACCACTAAGACCCTAATCAAGCACACACCTCGTCAGCAGGGCGATTGGATCCCGCCACCTTAACAAAATTTTTCACGGTGGGCCTAACGCATTGCTTCCGTCAGAAACGACTGACGTTCGACTGTGAGAGGCCTCACTATTTGCCGGGGCGTGGCGTCGTTGGCCAACCGCCCCAAAAGGTGCAAGAGCGCGGCCTGATCTTCCGACCGCAATTTCCGAAAAGCCCCCAGCAAACCGGACTCATCCGCGTTCAAACCTTCGAGCGCTGCCGGGGTGCGCAGGCCGCTGAGGACATACAACGCATCCACGCCCCGGGTCGCCAATGCCGCCAGGTAATCTAGCCGCGGCGTGCGCTCACCGCTTTCGTACTTGCCCTGAGCATTGGGCTCGACGCCACCGATATCGCCAAATACACGCTGGGTCATGCCCAACCGCTCACGCTCTTCCCGCAGCCGTGGACCGATTCCGTTCATAGGGGCTTCTCCTTTTCCCTTATATCCTCAAACACGGTCTACCCGCCTGCAGGCAGCCGTAAACGTACGGATTCACTATGCCCATACGCTGCGGTCGCGACAAGCCATCATTTAGCCACTAATTTGATATCCCGCTGCATCCGCACAAAGCATTCGTCTTCACCCATTTCGACGAAGCCATGACGCTGGTACAGCAGGCGGGCCGGGTTGCTGCGGAACACCATCAGCCGCAACAGGGGAAGGCGCCGCTGCCTGGCCCACAGCGCCAGTTCTTCCAGCACCCAGCTACCGACGCCCCGCCCACGGTGCTCAGGCAACAGGTGCAACTCGCGGATGAACAGCGCCTGGCGGTCCTGGCTGAGGCTGCAAAAACCCAACAAGACGTCGCCTTCGATCACCAGCCACTGCTCGCGCCAGTCCCAGGCTGCATCGAAGGCTTCCTCGATCCACAGCAGGTCGTATTCACGGTAGTAAGGCAGCATGGCGCGGCGCGTGAGATCGCGGGCAAAGGTGCAGTGGATGTCTTTGGCGGGAATCAACTGTAAGGACATCGCATCGCACTCATTGGGCATAGCACACTGGCGAACTGCCAGGGCCACACCTGTCCAGTTCGTTTTCCAACCAATCGGCCAGCACCCGGGCATTGTTGTGCTCAGTGTCCTTGCCGGCATAAAGCAATGTCAGCGTCCCCTTCCTGGCCATGTCCATTAGCGGATACCAGTGCTCGGGGTGGGCCGCCAGCGCTTGCTGGTAACGCTGGGTAAAACCGGCGAAATCTACGTCTCCCTGGTGGAACGCCTTACGCAATTCATTCGAAGGTGCCACTTCGCGCAACCACTGCCCATGGAGGTCTTCCTTGCGCTTGTTGCGCGGCCAAAGGCGGTCGACCAGTACACGCTGGCCATCTTCATCCTCAACCGCATCATAGACACGTTTGCAGCGAATCATGGGCGTCTCCTGCCATTACCGTCCGTCTTGAGCCTAGATAATTCATTGATCGAGGTCACGGCCGGGTTACGAATTGTTTCTATGCTCAAGGCCTTCGGCACTTTCGCCCAATGCCAACCGGAGCCCCCATGGCAACCCCGTCAGTGGCCAGCAGCCCACTACTGGCCAAACACGACGCTCGCCCGCAGCTCTCCCAAAAACCTGGGCGTGCCACCTTAACGTTGTTCTTCTGCCTGCTGCTGGCGGGTATCGCCTACACCGCCTGGAGCCTCAAGCAGGATGTGACCGCAAGCGGTACGGTCATCACCACGGCTACACCGTTCCTTCTGCTGGGCCTGGCGCTGCTGATTGCCCTGGGCTTCGAGTTCGTCAACGGCTTCCACGACACCGCCAACGCGGTAGCCACCGTGATATACACCCATTCGTTGCCGGCGCCGATAGCGGTGGTGTGGTCTGGGCTGTGCAACTTCCTGGGCGTGCTTTTTTCCAGCGGCGCGGTGGCCTTCGGCATCATCGCCTTGCTACCGGTAGAACTGATTCTACAGGTGGGTTCTTCGGCCGGCTTCGCCATGGTCTTCGCCCTGCTGCTGGCGGCGATCATCTGGAACCTTGGCACCTGGTGGCTGGGCCTGCCGGCATCGTCCTCGCACACCCTGATTGGCTCGATCATCGGCGTGGGCGTGGCCAATGCGCTGATGCATGGGCGTGACGGCACCAGCGGCGTGGACTGGGCCCAGGCCAGCAAGGTGGGTTATGCCCTGCTGTTCTCTCCGCTGATTGGTTTTGCTTGCGCAGCCCTGCTGCTGCTGGCCCTGCGCGCGCTGGTCAAACGCAAGGCGCTTTACCAGGCACCGGAAGGCCAAACGCCACCACCGTGGTGGATCCGCAGCATACTGATTCTGACCTGCACGGGGGTATCTTTTGCCCACGGCTCCAACGATGGCCAGAAAGGCATGGGGCTGATCATGCTGATTCTGGTCGGCACCCTGCCGATGGCTTATGCGCTGAACAAGACCATGCCCAACGGGCAGGCCCTGCAGTTTTCCGCTGTCGCCGAGGTGACCCGCCAGGCACTGGTACGCAGCGATCCGCAAGCGGCCCCGGCTGACCCGCGCCAGGTACTGACCCTATTCATTGCCGAGCCCAAGGCCAGCCCGCACCTGGTACCGGCATTGGCGGCGCTGACCGGGATGATCGGCGAAGAGGTCAAAGGCTATGGCTCGCTCAAGCGCGTACCGGCTGAAGCCATGGCCAACGTGCGCAATGACATGTACCTGACCAGTGAAGCCATCCGCCTCATGGAGAAAAACCACCTGGTGACATTCGATGCCGACACCCGCAGCCATGTGCAGCTGTTCAAGACCCAGCTGGACGACGCCACCCGCTATATTCCGCTGTGGGTGAAGGTGGCTGTAGCCATCGCGCTGGGGCTGGGGACCATGGTTGGCTGGCGACGTATTGTGGTCACCGTTGGCGAGAAGATCGGCAAGACCCACCTCAGCTATGCCCAAGGCGCATCGGCCGAAGTGGTGGCGATGTGCACTATTGGCGCGGCGGATATGTTCGGGCTGCCGGTGTCGACCACGCATGTGCTGAGTTCGGGGGTGGCCGGCGCCATGGTCGCCAATGGGTCGGGGATTCAGAAACGCACTTTGTTCAATCTGCTGATGGCCTGGGTGCTGACCCTGCCAGCGGCAATGCTGTTGGCTGGCAGCCTGTACTGGTTGCTGAACCACATCTTCTGAACCCGTACGCCGCCTTCTGTAGGAGCGGGTTTACCCGCGAATACGGTAGCAGCGGCAGCGGTGAACGGCGGGTGGTAATTGGCCAGCAGGCCCGGCCTCTTCGCGGGTAAACCCGCTCCTACACGACGGCCTGTGCCCAACCACCGAGCTGTGTCCACCCCCCGATCAGGTGTAGGAGCGGGTTTACCCGCGAATACGGTAGCGGCGGCAACGGTGAACGGCGGGTGAAAATTGGCCAGCAGGGCCGACCCTTTCGCGGGTAAACCCGCTCCTACGGGCGACCGTCCAGGCCTTTCGAAGTTTGCGCAAGGCAGTTGTCCCTGCACTGGTTGATCAGCCCGGGATTTTCAGGCCACGCTGCACGGCTGGCCGTTCGAGGAAATTCGCCAGCACGCGCTGCACTTCCTTGAACTGGTCGAAGCCCACCAGGTCACGGGCGTTGTAGCGCTCCACCAGGTTACGCACCCAAGGGAAGATGGCGATGTCGGCGATGCTGTATTCCTCAGCCATCCACTGCCGACCTTTCAAATGCCGATCCAGCACGCCCAGCAGCCGCTTGGACTCGTTGACATAGCGGTCGCGCGGGCGCTTGTCTTCATATTCCTTGCCAGCAAAGAAATGGAAGAACCCGACCTGGCCGAACATCGGCCCGATGCCGCCCATCTGGAACATCAGCCACTGCAGGGTCTGGTAGCGCTGGGCGGGGTCCTGGCTGAGCAGCTGGCCGCTCTTCTCCGCCAGGTACTGCAAGATCGCCCCCGACTCGAACAGCGGCAGCGGCTGACCGCCCGGGCCGTTCGGGTCGAGGATGGCGGGGATCTTGTTGTTCGCGCTGAGCGAGATGAACTCGGGGCTCATTTGGTCATCGTTGTCGAAGCTGACCTTGTGCGCCTCGTAAGCCAAGCCAATCTCTTCAAGCATGATCGACACCTTCACCCCGTTGGGCGTCGGCAGCGAGTACAACTGCAGGCGTTCGGGATGTTTGGCGGGCCATTTGCGGGTAATGGGGAAAGCACTGAGTTCGGTCATGATCAACCTTGCCAAGGGAATGAACCTGTCACTCTAGAGACATCCCCAGCCACTGACCATCACCGACCACTCATCAGCGTTGGCAGCTCAGGCCTGGCCGTGGGCCTTGAGCTTGAGCTTTTCGGTATCGACGCGGACAAACACGGAGTCGGCGGTCACAGTCAGTACATCCTCTGCCCAGACTTCGCAGATGACACGGCTCTTGCGCCCCACGTCGCCTTCGACACGCGCCTTGAGCAACAGCTCGACGCCCATCGGCGTAGGTTTCAGGTAGGTCAGGTTGAGCGTACCGGTAACGCAGTCGATACGCGGCAGGCTGCCCGGTTCTCGGCCTTCGTTACGGTAGTGGTAGGCCATCGCCGTCCAGTTGGAGTGGCAGTCGACCAGCATCGCCAGCAGGCCACCGTAAACCAGGCCAGGCCAGCCAATGAAGGTGCTGTCGGGCGAGTGCCGGCACACCAGGTGAACACCGTCCGCGTCCCAGTGGCTTTGCAGGTGCAGGCCACTGGGGTGGGAACAGCCGCAGCCATAGCAGGTACCCTCAGGGGCCGCGAGGGCTTGAAGGGAAAGTGTGTGATCAGTCATACGCATCCTGTGCTTGTTGGAATGGGGGCGCGCAACGCCCCCATTAAAGCAGAAACATCAGGCCGTCTGGGCAACCATCTTCGCACGCCGTTGGGTCAGCGAAACCAGCAGGATGAACGCGGTCACCCCGGCAGTCATCAGCGTCTCATAGCGGTAGGCATCGCTGAACAGCATGTAGCCCAGCACCATGACGATGGTGCCGATCACCAACCAGGTCAGCCATGGGAACAGCCACATCTTCAGTTCCAGCGGGCGCCCTTCACGCTCGGCACGGGCACGCATGCGCAGCTGCGACACGGCAATGACCAGGTACACCAGCAAAGCGATGGCGCCGGTGGTCGACAGCAAGAAGCCAAACACCTTGCCCGGGAACACATAGTTGACGAAGCAGCCAGCGAAGCCCGCCAGGGTGGAGAAGATCACCGCCACGGTCGGCACGCCGGAACCGGAGATGCGCTTGGTCACGCTCAGCGCCTGACCACGCGCGCCAAGCGAATAGAGCATGCGAGACGCCGTGTAGAGCCCTGAGTTCATGCAACTTGTCACCGCCACCAGCACCACCAGGTCAACCAGCAACTTGGCGCCCGGCACGTTGAGCACTTCCAGTACACGCTGGAACGACCCTACCGCTTTCAGCCCGGGGTCGTTCCAGGCCACCAGCGACACCACCAGGAAGATCGACGCCAGATAGAAAATGGCAATGCGGTACACCACCAGGTTGGTGGCGCGGCGAATCTTGTCTTTCGGGTTGGCGGTTTCGTCAGCCGCGATGGTGACAATTTCGGCACCGAAGAACGAGAAGATGGTGATCAGCACGCCCCCAAGCACCGTCCCGAACCCATTGGGCATGAAACCACCACTGTCCCACAGCCGGCTGACCCCGGAGACCTCCGCCAGCGGCCAGAAGCCGAACACCGCCAAGGTGCACACCCCGATGAAGCCAATGATCGCGACCACCTTGACCAACGCGAACCAGTACTCGAAAGCACCGAAGTTCTTAACGCTGACCAGGTTGGTGCCCGACAGCACCAGCATGATCAGGAAGGCGAACAGCCAGGACGGCACGCCAGGGAAGTAGGCATGCAGGATGTCAGCACCGGCAATGGCTTCCACCGGAATGATCAACACCCAGAACCACCAGTACAGCCAGCCAATGGTAAAGCCCGCCCAAGGCCCGATGGCTTCCGAAGCGTAGGTGGAAAAAGAGCCGCTGTTGGGGTTTGCGATGGCCATTTCACCCAGCATGCGCATCACCAGCAATACCAGCAGGCCAGTCATGGCGTAGGAGATGAGGATGGCCGGGCCGGCGGTGGCGATGGCGTTGGAGGACCCGATGAACAGCCCGGCGCCGATGATGCCGGCAATGGAGATCATGGAAACCTGACGGGAAGTCAGGCCGTGCTGCAGTGAGCGCTGTTTCTTGTTGTCTTGCGAAGCCATGAAGAACCCTCGAATGGGTCGGCCGCAGCAAAGCGGCTGAAGGTCTGAGCAGAATTCTTATAAATTTCTGATGTGTGTTGTTGTTGTTTTGCAGATGACCGAAGCGGGTATTGACCTCCTCTTCGCATGACCGGTTGTAATCGTTGATCCAGGTCAGTATTAATCTATAGGCCGGGGTCAACAAACGACCTTTTCGAACCACATAATTCCTTTACGGAATGAACTCCTTCCTTTTTTGCTCGGTATTCGCCCGTCATGTCCAAACGCCTGATGCCTTCGACCACCGCCCTTCAGTGCTTCGAAGCGGCCGCTCGCCACCTCAGCTTCACCCGCGCGGCCCAGGAACTGCACCTGACCCAGAGCGCCGTCAGCAAGCAGGTCGCGCAGCTTGAGGACATGCTCTCGCACTCGCTGTTCCAGCGCATTCGCCGGCGCCTGCACCTGACCCCGGCCGGCGCGCTGTACCTCACCGAAGTGAACAAGATCCTCACCCAGATCGACATATCCAGCCGCTACATCCTCAGCTACGGCGACGAAACCGAAGTGCTGCGCATCGCCACCCAGCCGACCTTCGGCGCCCGCTGGCTGGTCCCCAGGCTCAAGGGTTTTGGTGACCGCTACCCACGCATTCACCTGGATGTGCGCAACGAGCTGGAGCCATTCGACCTGGTACAGGCGAAGGCTGACGTCGCCTTTTTCTTCGGCCAGGGCACCTGGCCCGGGGCGACCTGCATCGAGTTGTTCAGCGAAGAAGTGGTGCCGGTGTGCAGCCCGCAACTGCTGGCCAGCCACCGTTTCGACAGCGCCCAGGCATTGACTGATCACCGCCTGTTGCAATGCGTGTCGCGGCCGGAAGCCTGGCATGAGTGGTTCCTGGGGCTTGGGTTACATAGCCAGAACAGCTACCACGGGCCGCGCTTCGACACGTTCTACCTGTGTATCCGCGCGGCCATCTCCGGCTGCGGCATAGCCCTGATTCCCCGCTATCTGGTGGCCGAGGAGCTGAGCGAAGGCAAGCTGGTGGTGGCCTGGGACCACCCTGTGGCAAGCAACGGGAGGCACTTCATTGCGCATGCCGAGCATGCGGCCGAAGTGCCCAAGATCAGGGCCTTTGTGCAGTGGATCCGGGAACGGGTGGCTGAAGGCGATTGATTTGACCTGCCCCGGCCTCTGGCAGGAGCGGGCTTGCCCGCGAAGAGGCCGGCACAGCCAACCAAAAAAACCGCCCAGATCACGAATCCATGGAATGACCGCAATCGAATAATTCGTTTGCGGAATAACCCGACGACACGCTTGGATAATAAGAAACTCGAACAAGGTCCGCGTGCCCCCATGAACCAGGAAAGTATCAGCCAATCCATTGCCATCGTTCACCCGATCACACTTTCCCATGGCCGTAATGCCGAAGTCTGGGACACTGACGGCAAACGTTACATCGACTTCGTCGGCGGTATCGGCGTGCTCAACCTGGGCCACTGCAACCCCGCTGTAGTCGAGGCCATCCAGGCTCAGGCCACCCGCCTGACCCACTACGCCTTCAACGCCGCCCCTCACGGCCCGTACCTGGCCCTGATGGAGCAACTGAGCCAGTTTGTGCCAGTCAGCTACCCACTGGCCGGCATGCTCACCAACAGCGGCGCGGAAGCGGCGGAAAACGCCCTGAAAGTGGCCCGTGGCGCCACCGGCAAACGTGCCATCATCGCTTTCGACGGCGGCTTCCATGGGCGCACCCTGGCCACCCTGAACCTCAATGGCAAGGTTGCCCCCTACAAGCAGCGGGTCGGCGAACTGCCCGGGCCGGTGTATCACCTGCCCTACCCCAGCGCGGATACCGGGGTTACCTGCGAGCAGGCGCTCAAGGCCATGGACCGCCTGTTCAGCGTCGAGCTGGCGGTGGAGGACGTCGCGGCGTTCATCTTCGAGCCGGTGCAGGGTGAAGGCGGCTTCCTTGCCTTGGACCCAGTCTTCGCCCAGGCCCTGCGCCGCTTCTGCGACGAGCGTGGCATCCTGATCATCATCGACGAGATCCAGTCGGGCTTCGGCCGCACCGGCCAGCGCTTCGCGTTTCCGCGCCTGGGTATCGAGCCCGACCTGCTGCTGCTGGCCAAGAGCATCGCTGGCGGTATGCCGTTGGGTGCAGTGGTCGGGCGCAAGGAATTGATGGCGGCGCTGCCCAAAGGCGGCCTGGGTGGCACCTATTCGGGCAACCCGATTGCCTGTGCGGCGGCCTTGGCCAGCCTGGCGCAGATGACCGACGAAAACGTTGCAACCTGGGGGGAACGGCAGGAACAGGCCATCGTCAGCCGTCATGAGCGCTGGAAGGCTTCGGGCCTGAGCCCGTACATCGGCCGCCTGACCGGCGTGGGCGCCATGCGAGGAATCGAGTTCGCCAATGCCGATGGCAGTCCGGCACCGGCACAACTGGCCAAGGTGATGGAAGCGGCCCGCACCAAGGGCCTGCTGCTGATGCCCAGCGGCAAGGCGCGGCACATCATTCGCCTGCTGGCTCCGTTGACCATCGAGGCCGAGGTGCTCGAGGAAGGGCTGGATATCCTCGAGCAGTGCCTGGCAGAACTGAACTGAGGCTTACAGGCCGAGCTCTTCCGGGGTAAGCATGTCGGACTCGAAGGCGATCCAGCCGCCTTCAAGTTCGGCATGGCCGTTGACGATCGGGCCGTAATAGGTCAGGCCGTTCTCCAGGGTCACGCAAATGTGCGTGGCCGGTTTCTCTGGGGCCGCGAGCGTACCGACGAAATGCACCTTCTTCAGGGTTTCGGTCACCGCTTCCAGGCCCACGCGCATCTTGGGGTTTTCCGAGGCTTCGGTATCTCCGCCACGGTCTTCGGCGCTGATGGTCACGGTGGCGATGTACGGGTACTTGATGCTCAAACGGGGTTACCTCGGTGGGTGTATAGGCGTACGGGCGCGTAGAGTACGGCAGGCCGTCTCTGTTGTCTCTACTGGCCTGTTCGCGGGCATGCCCGCCCCCCAGGGATTGCATGTTGCTTGGGGTATGCAGGCACCTGCAACAGGTGATCTGAATGCCCCGATCTGTTAGGGTGCCCGCCGATGCACGCCACACCACACGAGGATCCCGAGTGAGCGCCGAAGAACCCCTGATCGCCGACCTGTTCGAAGTCGACAAACGCCTGTCCCTCAAGCCCGTCGTGGACTTCAACAGCTACCTGCGCAACGCCTTCGGCGAGGGCCCATGCCGCTGCCACCGCTGCGTAGAAGGTGCCGACCAAAGCACCTACAGCCACGCGCACAACTTCACCTTCGAAGGCCGCCAGTGGCACCGCCGGTTCGCCAGCACCGCTGGCAGCGACGTCGCCCAAGTGTTGAAAAAAGCCTGGCTGTCGTACACCAAGGCTGATCTCAACCTGGTCGGCGCGCTGGACCTGACCACCCTCAAGACCTTCACCGAGGCCGCCCTGCACACGCGCCTGCTGGCCTTGCTGCCAGCCAGCGGCCTGGCCCGTGAAGTGGATGGCCAGTGGATGCTGCAAGCCCAGACCGACTGACGGCCCGGTGGCAGGGCAGGATTCCACCGGTCTGCTAACTTGGTGGAATCCGTCCACCCACAGGTAGTCCGCCATGGCCCGCACAACGCCCATCGAGCTGTACCGCAATATCGGCATCGTCGCCCACGTTGATGCCGGCAAGACCACGACCACCGAGCGGATCCTGTTCTATACCGGGGTCAACCACAAGATGGGCGAAGTGCACGATGGCGCGGCGACCATGGACTGGATGGCCCAGGAGCAGGAACGCGGCATCACCATCACCTCGGCGGCGACCACAGCGTTCTGGCAAGGCTCGACCAAGCAGTTCGCCCACAAGTACCGTTTCAACATCATCGACACCCCAGGCCACGTCGATTTCACCATCGAGGTGGAGCGCTCACTACGCGTGCTTGATGGCGCGGTCGTGGTATTCAGCGGCGCTGACGGCGTCGAGCCGCAGTCAGAGACAGTCTGGCGCCAAGCCAACAAGTACCACGTGCCACGCTTGGCCTACATCAACAAGATGGACCGCCAGGGGGCCGACTTCCTGCGCGTGGTCAAGCAGATCGATCAGCGCCTGGGGCACCACCCGGTACCCATCCAGCTGGCCATCGGCAGCGAAGAAAACTTCATGGGCCAGATCGACCTGGTGAAGATGAAGGCCATTTACTGGAACGATGCCGACCAGGGCACCAGTTACCGTGAAGAAGATATTCCCGCCGATCTGCAGAAACTTGCTGACGAATGGCGCGCGCACATGATAGAAGCCGCCGCCGAGGCCAATGACGAACTGCTCAACAAGTTTCTCGAAGGCGAAGAGCTGAGCGTCGAAGAGATCAAGGCCGGATTGCGTAAACGCACCATCGCTAACGAAATCGTGCCGACCATCCTCGGCTCCTCTTTCAAGAACAAGGGTGTGCCGCTGATGCTTGATGCGGTAATCGATTACCTGCCCGCCCCCTCGGAAATTCCTGCCATCCGCGGCACCGACCCGGATGATGAAGAAAAGCACCTGGAACGGCACGCCGACGACAAAGAGCCGTTCTCGGCACTGGCTTTCAAGATCGCCACCGACCCGTTCGTCGGCACCCTCACCTTCGCCCGCGTTTATTCCGGCGTCCTCAGTTCAGGCAATGCGGTACTCAACTCGGTCAAAGGCAAGAAGGAACGCATCGGCCGCATGGTGCAGATGCACGCCAACCAGCGTGCCGAAATCAAGGACGTGTGCGCAGGCGACATCGCCGCACTGATCGGCATGAAGGACGTGACCACCGGCGACACCCTGTGCGACATGGACAAACCGATCATCCTCGAACGCATGGACTTCCCCGACCCGGTGATTTCCGTCGCGGTAGAGCCGAAAACCAAGGCCGACCAGGAAAAAATGGGGATCGCGCTGGGCAAGCTGGCCCAGGAAGACCCCTCATTCCGCGTGCGTACCGATGAAGAGACTGGCCAGACCATCATCTCGGGCATGGGCGAGCTGCACCTGGACATCATCGTCGACCGCATGCGCCGCGAGTTCAACGTCGAGGCCAACATCGGCAAGCCGCAGGTGGCCTACCGGGAAAAAATCCGCAATACCTGCGAGATCGAGGGGCGTTTCGTGCGCCAGTCCGGTGGCCGTGGCCAATACGGTCATTGCTGGATCCGTTTCGCCCCCGGTGATGAAGGCAAAGAAGGCCTGGAGTTCATCAACGAGATCGTCGGCGGCGTGGTGCCGCGCGAGTACATCCCGGCAATCCAGAAGGGTATCGAAGAGCAAATGAAGAACGGCGTGCTTGCCGGCTACCCACTGATCAACCTCAAGGCCGCCGTGTTCGACGGCTCGTACCACGATGTCGACTCCAACGAGATGGCCTACAAGATCGCCGCGTCGATGGCCACCAAGCAGTTGTCGCAGAAAGGCGGCGCAGTGTTGCTGGAGCCGGTGATGAAGGTAGAGGTGGTGACGCCGGAGGAATATCAGGGCGACATCCTCGGCGACTTGAGCCGACGTCGCGGCATGATCCAGGATGGTGATGAAACACCGGCTGGCAAGGTCATACGTGCCGAAGTGCCGTTGGGTGAAATGTTCGGCTACGCCACCTCGATGCGCTCGATGACCCAGGGCCGGGCCAGCTTCTCGATGGAGTTCACCCGCTATGCCGAGGCCCCGGCGAGCATTGCCGATGGCATCGTCAAGAAGAGCCGCGGGGAGTAAGCGGTTCTCCTGTGCCGGCCTC
>NZ_JBICJR010000046.1:0-529 GCF_043103245.1 Pseudomonas sp. YQ_6 | reverse complement strand
TGCATCGGTTTGGTAAGTCGGGATGACCCCCTAGCCGAAACAGTGCTCTACCCCCTACAGTGATACATGAGGCGCTACCTAAATAGCTTTCGAGGAGAACCAGCTATCTCCGAGCTTGATTAGCCTTTCACTCCGATCCACAGGTCATCCGCTAACTTTTCAACGGTAGTCGGTTCGGTCCTCCAGTCAGTGTTACCTAACCTTCAACCTGCCCATGGATAGATCGCCCGGTTTCGGGTCTATACCCAGCGACTAAACGCCCTATTAAGACTCGCTTTCGCTACGCCTCCCCTATTCGGTTAAGCTCGCCACTGAATATAAGTCGCTGACCCATTATACAAAAGGTACGCAGTCACCTAACAAAGTAGGCTCCCACTGCTTGTACGCATACGGTTTCAGGTTCTATTTCACTCCCCTCTCCGGGGTTCTTTTCGCCTTTCCCTCACGGTACTGGTTCACTATCGGTCAGTCAGTAGTATTTAGCCTTGGAGGATGGTCCCCCCATATTCAGACAAAGTTTCTCGTGCTC